>CAZMAK010000070.1:0-11876 GCA_964564245.1 uncultured Ectothiorhodospiraceae bacterium
CCTCGGCGGCGGAAGAAGACGTCCTCAAATCCTATAACTTACATGCCAACTGCTACATCACCAAACCGGTGGACTTGGAACAGTTTTTAAAGATCGTCAGCATGATCGAAGAGTTCTGGCTGTCGATAGTCAAATTACCAAAGCACAGATCCAAAGGATAGCGTCACGCCACATGCCAGCCATGGGCAAACCAGGCTGGCATGTGGGTCCAGTCTAAGTACGCAAAGTTCTTAAAATACAATGGGTTGGGAGCTATGCTATGGAAGCTTCAGGGTTTCGTGCAGATTTAAATGGTGCCGAGGAGAGGACTTGAACCTCCACGGGGTTGCCCCCACCAGCACCTGAAGCTGGCGTGTCTACCAATTTCACCACCTCGGCGGGGTGCGGTTCAGCAAGAATGCTGTCTGGCGAGCCGCGAACTCTACCGTCTGAATTTTATCTTGTCAATTTACCCGTACTGCCCGCACTATACGGGTCTCAGCCGTCATCGACCCCGCTATGTCCAACAGGAAATCCGGAACACCCGGAAAACGCACCGTGCAGGACCCCCACGCCGAACGGGAGGCGTCCCGCTATGAACAACCCATCGCCAGCCGCGAACACATCGCCGCTGTCATCGGTGCGGCCGACCGTCCGCTGAATCGCGAGGAACTGGCCGGACTGCTCGCGATCGACTCGGAAGAGGGCCTGGAGGCCCTGCGCCGACGGCTCAATGCCATGACCCGTGACGGTCAGCTGGTGCGTAACCGGCGCGACTGCTACGCACTGGCCGACCGGCTGGACCTGGTGGCCGGGCGCGTGGTCGCTCACCCCGACGGTTTCGGCTTCCTGGTCACCGACGAGGAGGGTGGCGACGTGTACCTGTCGGCACGCCAGATGCGCGCGCTGTTTCACGACGATCGTGCCCTGGTGCGCATCACCGGACTGGACCGGCGTGGCCGGCGCGAAGGCTCGGTGGTCGAGGTCCTGAAACGCAATACCCGCACCGTGGTCGGACGTTTCTTTACGGAACGCGGCGTGCAGTTTGTCAGTCCCGACAGCAAACGGCTGCCCATGGAGATCGCCATACCCAACGGCGAGGCAGACGGCGCACAGCACGGCCAGATCGTGACCGTGGAGATCATCGAGCAGCCGTCCCGGCGCTCGCCACCGGTCGGGCGCGTGATCGAGGTGCTTGGTGACCACATGGCGCCGGGCATGGAGATCGATATCGCCATCCGCAGCCACGAGATCCCGCAGGCATGGCCGGCAGCGGTCGAGCAGGAGATCGCCGGCTACGGTACCGAGGTACCGGCCGCCGCGAAGCGCGGCCGCGAGGACCTGCGTGAGGTGCCGCTGGTGACCATCGACGGCGCCGACGCCCGCGACTTCGACGATGCAGTCTATTGTGAACGCACCACGGGCGGCTGGCGCCTGCTGGTGGCGATCGCCGACGTCTCGCATTACGTGCACCCGGATACGGCGCTCGATGCCGAGGCATTCGAGCGCGGCAACTCGGTGTATTTCCCGGAACGGGTCATCCCGATGTTGCCGGAAGTGCTGTCCAACGGCCTGTGCTCGATCAATCCGGACGTCGACCGCCTGTGCCTGGTGTGTGAAATGATCTTCAAGCGTGACGGCAGCCTGGTGCGTTCGCGTTTCTTCGAGGGCCTCATGCGCTCCCATGCGCGCCTGACCTACCAGGAGGCCGCGTCCATCATGGTGGATCGCGATGAACAGGCGCGCCGGCGCCGCGCACCGCTGGCCGGGCACCTGGACGAGCTCTACCAGCTGTATCTCGCCCTGCGCAAGGCACGCATCAAGCGCGGTGCGATCGACTTCGATACCACCGAGACCCGCATCCTGTTTGGCAAGGACCGCAAGATCGAGCGTATCGTGCCGCTGGTGCGTAACGATGCGCACAAGGTGATCGAGGAATGCATGATTGCCGCCAACGTGGCCGCGGCGCGGTTGCTGGAACGGCACCACATGCCCACGCTGTATCGCATCCATGCCGCACCCGCGGCCGAGAAGATCACCGAGTTGCAGGAGTTTCTCAACGAACTCGGGCTCGGGCTGCGCGGCGGCAGCAAGCCGGCCGGCCGGGATTTTGCCGCCCTGCTCGACACGGTAAAGGACCGGCCCGATGCGCACCTGATCAATACCGTGCTGCTGCGTTCCATGCCGCGGGCCGAATACAGTCCGGCCAACATCGGGCACTTCGGCCTGGCCCACGAATGCTATGCGCACTTCACCTCGCCGATCCGGCGCTATCCCGACCTGCTGGTTCACCGCGCCATCCGGCACGTGCTGGCCGGTAAAAAGCCGGACAGTTTCCGCTATCGTGCGGATGTCATGGTGGACATCGGCGATCACTGCTCGGCGGCCGAGCGGCGTGCGGACGACGCCACCCGCGATGCCATCGACTGGCTGAAGTGTGAATTCATGCTCGACAAGGTCGGTGAGGCCTATACCGGCATCATCACCAGCGTGACCTCGTTCGGGATCTTCGTCGAGCTGCGCGATATCTACGTCGAGGGCCTGGTGCATGTCACCGCGCTGGGTAATGACTATTATCACTATGAGCCGGCACGGCACTGGCTGATGGGCGAGCGGACCCGGCGTATCTTCCGGCTTGGAGATGAGGTCGCCGTGAAGGTGGTGCAGGTCAACCTCGACGAGCGCAAGATCGATTTCGAACTGATCGAACGCCCCGCCGGACGCCGCCGCGGCGGCAAGCCGGCGGCGGGGGGCGCCGGCAAAGACACAGTGGCACCAGTCGGCAATGAAACAGAACAGGATGAAGGCAAGTCCGGCAGGAAATCACGCAGCAAGCCCGGCCGGAAGTCCCGTAGCAAGGCCGGTCTGCATCGCAAGGGCCGGCGCAAGGACGGTTAGCCGGTGATGGCCGGGGCCGGGCTGGTCTACGGACGACACGCGGTGCACAGCCTGCTGGTGAGCCGGCCGGCCGCCGTGACCGCGCTGACGGTCAGCACCGGCAGCGATCAGCGCCTGGCGCCGATCCTGCTGGCGGCAGAGGACGCCGGGGTCCCGCTGTCCCGGGTCAGCCGCAGGGAACTGGACCAGTTGCTGCCGGGCAGGAACCACCAGGGGATAGTGGCGCAGGTGGACGGCGGTACCTGTGAACTGCCGGAGACGACGCTGCCTGCGCTGCTGGAGTCCCTGGCGGAGCCGGCGTTCCTGCTGGTGCTGGACGGGGTACAGGACCCGCACAACCTCGGCGCCTGCCTGCGCAGTGCCGACGCCGCCGGTGTGCACGCCGTGATCCTGCCGAAGGATCGTGCCGCCGGTATCACCCCGGTGGTGCACAAGGTGGCCTGTGGCGCGGTCCAGACCGTGCCGCTGTTTACCGTGACCAACCTGGCGCGCACCCTGCGCCTGCTGAAGGAGGCGGGTATCTGGCTGTACGGGGCCGCCGGGGATGCCGGCCAGGATCTCTATGCCAGTGATCTGCAAGGGCCAATCGCCCTGGTACTGGGCAGCGAGGGCGGCGGGCTGCGGCGGCTGACCCGCGAGCTGTGCGACTACCTGGTCTCCATCCCGATGGCCGGCAGCGTTGCGAGCCTGAACGTCTCCGTGGCCACCGGGGTGCTGCTGTTCGAAGCCCGTCGCCAGCGGCGGCTGTTGCAATCCTGACCGGGCTGGCGTAGTATGCCGCGCCTCTAACAATTTGATATTTAACTCCTTGCCTGCCGCACCGACGACAGGCTGCCAATCCACAAGGGGTCTTATGAGACACTATGAAATCGTGTTTCTGGTCCACCCTGACCAGAGCGAACAGGTACCCGCCATGATCGAACGCTATCGCGCCACGATCGAGGGCGACGGTGGCACTATTCACCGGCTGGAAGACTGGGGCCGACGCCAGCTGGCCTATCCCATACAGAAACTGCACAAGGCACACTACGTGCTGATGAACATCGAGTGCAGCACCGCCGTGCTGGAAGAGCTGAACAGCTCGTTCCGCTTCAACGACGCCGTGATCCGCAACCTGGTGATCAGTCGCAAGGAGGCCGTGACCGACCAGTCCCTGCTGGCCAGGAAGCCGGAAGAGCGGCGTGAACGCGAACCCCGCGATGCCGGTCCGGAAGGCGGGGAGGACAGCGCGGACAATGCTGCGAGCGAAGAAGCAGACGCGCCAGAAAGCGTTGCATCCTGACCACCCGGATATCACCTGAACCAGAGGATTCGTCATGGCCCGTTTTTTTCGCCGTCGCAAGTTCTGCCGCTTTACCGCGGAAGACACCAAGGAAATTGATTACAAGGATCTTGCCGTCCTGAAGCAGTACATCACCGAGACCGGCAAGATCGTGCCAAGCCGCATCACCGGCACCAAGGCCAAGTACCAGCGCCAGCTGTCCACCGCGATCAAGCGCGCACGTTACCTGTCCCTGCTGCCCTACACGGATGCACACTAGGTCGTAGGACCGAAGTCTGCGGTGCCGGCCGTCTCTGTATGAAAAGGCTGGCTGAATATATCGTACGGGGCCGCTGGCAGGCGGTACAGGTGGTGGTGCTGGCCGGCGCCCTGACCTGGCTACTGCCGCCGCTGTCCTCGTTGCTGGTTTACCTGGCCACCGCCGCGCTGGCGCTGGTTACCCTGTACGTCGGCGTGCTGGCCGGTCTGCAGGTCCTGCTGCTGGCGAGCACCGTGCTGATGGTGCTGTTTGAACTCACCGGCCAGCACCTGATCGCGGTCCAGACGCTGCTGGTGGTGCTGCTGCTGTGGGTACCGGGCTGGCTGATCGCGGCAGTTTTGCAGCAGACGCGCGGCCTGGGTCATGCGCTCAGGGCGGCGGCGCTGTTCGGTTGTTGTGCCCTGCTGGCCATCTACGGCTACTTCGGTGATCCGGTGCCGTGGTGGATCGAACGGCTGAAGGAAGTGGTCAGCCTGCTGCAGCAGAACGGCGTCAACATCGAACATCTCGGCGACGCCACGCTGTTGCAGGAAATTGCCGCGCTGATGACCGGCATGCTGGTGTCATCGCTGCTGGTGGGCGTGAGCGGCAGCCTGTTGCTGGCGCGCTGGTGGCAGTCGCTGCTGGTTCGCCCCGGTGCATTCCGGGAGGAATTCTGTGCGCTGCGCCTGGGCACCGTGTACGGGCTGGTGACGCTGGGCGTGATGCTGTTTGCGGAGCTGTCCGGCAGCCGGTACGCCGGACTGGCCACCCAGCTGGGCATGGTATTCCTGGTGCCGTTCCTGCTGGCGGGGCTGGCGGTCATACACAGCCTGGTGCGGCAGACCGGTCGCGGCAGTCTGTGGCTGGTGCTGGTCTATGTGCTGCTGGCGCTGCTGCCCCAGACGGCGCTGCTGCTGGCCGGCGGTGGACTGATGGATACCTGGATCGATTTCCGCAGGCGCCTGGCGCGCCGCGGGTCGAACCACAATAAAGACATGTAACCTAGAAGAGGCATGAGCAATGGAAATCATCCTGCTTGAAAAGATCAGTAACCTGGGCGCCATGGGCGAGCGGGTCAGGGTAAAGCCGGGCTACGGCAGAAACTACCTCATACCGAAGGGCAAGGCGAAGCCGGCCACGCCGGAAAATATCGCGGCCTTCGAGACGATGCGTGCCGAACTGGAACAGGCGGCGGCGCAATTACTGTCTGTTGCGGAACAGCGTCGCGAGCAGCTGGCCGAGATGCAGATCACCATCGCGGCCAGGGCCGGTGAGGAGGGCAAGCTGTTCGGGTCGGTGGGTACCTCGGACATCGCCGAGGCAGTAACCGCCGCCGGCGTCGTGATCGAACGCCATGAGGTGCGCCTGCCCGACGGGGCGTACCGGCAGGTTGGCGAATACGACGTGCAGCTGCACCTGCACAGCGATGTCGACGCGATCATCAAACTGGTGATTACGGCGGAATAATCCACCGCTTTGTCAGAACCCGCTGCAACACGTTGTAACCCAACAGGATCGGAAATGCGGCGCCGGCGCCGGCCGGTGCCGCACGCCAACCGGTTTTCCGGAACGCACAAAACGCGCAGTTTCGCAATGGTGTGTCGTGGTCCGGTTTGTGCTATTTAGTGCGTACCGGTCAGTCGTGCCGGACAGGGATCAACAAATATAAACGCTTTCATGGCCGAAACACTTCGTTCCGCAGACATCCTCCAGGCCGATTCGGGCGGACTCAAGCTGCCGCCGCATTCGCTGCAGGCGGAACAGGCCGTACTGGGCGGGCTGATGCTCGACAACAGTGCCTGGGATACCGTCGCCGATACCGTCCAGGAAGAGGATTTCTACCGTCGCGATCACCGCCTGATCTATCGCGCGATTGCACAGCTGGCCGAACAGAACCAGCCGCTGGATGCAGTCACACTCTCGGAATGGCTCGGCCAGAATCGCCTGCTGGATGATGTCGGCGGGCTGACCGCGCTGGGCATGCTGGCGCAGAACACCCCGAGTGCCGCAAACATCAAGGCCTACGCCGAGATCGTGCGCGAGAACTCCGTGATGCGGCAGCTGATCAGCGTCGGCAACCAGATTGCCAACAGCGGTTTTGCGCCGGACGGGCGGGACTCCGCGGCCCTGCTCGACAATGCCGAAAAGCTGGTCTTCGAGATCGCCGAGCAGGGCAAGCGCGGCAAGCGCGGGTTCCGCAACATCCGCTCGTTGCTGGCGGCGGCGGTCGATCGCATCGACATGCTGTTCCAGCAGGATGACGCCATCACCGGCGTGTCGACCGGATTCGCGGACCTGGATGACATAACTGCGGGGCTGCAGCCGTCCGATCTCATCATCGTCGCCGGGCGTCCCTCGATGGGCAAGACCACACTGGCGGTGAACTTCGCGGAAAATGCAGCCATCAAGCACCAGGTGCCGGTGGCCATCTTCAGTATGGAGATGCCGGGCGAACACCTGGCGCTGCGCATGATGTCGTCGCTGGGGCACATCGACCAGCACAAGATCCGTACCGGCAAGCTGGATGACGACGACTGGCCGCGACTGACCTCGGCGGTCAGCCTGCTCGATGCCGCACCCATCTTCATCGACGACACACCGGCCTTGACACCGGTCGAGCTGCGCGCGCGTGCCCGCCGCCTGAAGCGCGAGCATAATCTCGGACTGATTGTGATCGACTACCTGCAGCTGATGCAGGTCAACAACACGAAGGAAAACCGGGCCACCGAGATTTCGGAAATCTCCCGCAACCTGAAGGCGCTGGCCAAGGAACTGGAAGTCCCGGTGATCGCACTGTCGCAGCTCAATCGCAGTCTGGAGCAGCGCACCGACCGGCGTCCGGTCATGTCGGACCTGCGTGAATCCGGCGCTATCGAGCAGGATGCCGACGTGATCATGTTCATCTACCGTGACGAGGTATATCACGAGGACAGTCCGCAGAAGGGCCTGGCCGAGATCATCATCGGCAAGCAGCGCAACGGCCCGATCGGCAAGGTGCTGCTGACCTTCCGCGGCCAGTTCACCCGTTTCGAGAACTGTGCGCGTGACAGCTATTACGGCGGCGGTGATTTTGAATGACCCGTCCCGCCCGCGCGCACATCAGTCTTGCTAACCTCCGGCACAACCTTTCCCGCGTAACACAGGCCGCACCCCGCAGCCGGGTGATGGCCGTGATCAAGGCCAATGCCTACGGGCACGGACTGGTACCGGTGGCGCAGGCACTGGCGGCGGCCGACGCCTTCGGCGTAGTCGGGCTGGAGGAGGCGATCCGCCTGCGCGAGGCCGGCATCGACCGGCGCATCGTGCTGCTGGAAGGCCTGTTCAGTGCCGAGGATGTGGCGCTGGTGTGCGGATACCGGCTCGACGTGGTGGTACATGCGTCCCGCCAGGTGGAGCTGCTGGAGCAGGCCCGGCTGAGCCGTGCCGTGGACTGCTGGCTGAAGGTCGACAGTGGCATGCACCGCCTGGGTTTCGCGCCGGAGGAAGTGCCCGCCATCGCGCAACGCCTGTCCGCCCTGCCGGGCGCAGGGCCCCTGCGCTACCTGACACACTTTGCCTGTGCCGATGAAACCGCCTCGGAGGCAACCCGTGCCCAGCTCGCCTGTTTCGAGGCCGTGACACACGGCCTCCCGGTGGAACGTTCCCTGGCCAACTCGGCCGCGGTGCTGGCCTGGCCCGAGACGCATGCCGACTGGGTACGCCCCGGCATCGCGCTGTACGGCAGTTCGCCGTTTGCCGGTCGCAGCGCCGATTCACTCGGCCTCAGACCGGCAATGACCTTGCGCAGCGAGCTGATTGCGGTGCATGCCCGCCGCAAGGGTGATGCCATTGGTTACGGCGGCGACTGGGTGTGTGAGCAGGACACACGCATCGGCGTGGTCGCACTGGGCTATGGCGACGGCTACCCGCGTCATGCGACAGGCGGCACACCGGTTCTGGTCAACGGACAGCGAGCCGCACTGGCCGGGCGTGTATCGATGGACATGCTGTGTGTCGACCTCGGCGCAGGCAGCCCGGCGCGACCCGGTGACGAGGTCGTCCTGTGGGGCGATGGCCTGCCGGTAGATGAAATCGCAACCCGGTCCGGCACCATTGCCTACGAACTGCTGTGCGGCGTGAATCGCCGCGTCTGCTACGAGTATCGCTGAACTGCAATCAGGCCGTTTGGCCTGGTCCCTTTGGCCCCCTTGATTTTTCCGCTGCAGCGACTAGCTTTACTCGAACACCATTTGCAAATCGCAACAATTCGGGTTGCTGGTCTGCAGGGTGGTACTTCCATTCGTCATTAGATTGACAGTCCGGGGGGGCTATGGGATACACCGCGGAGCAGGGCAGGACAGACCCGCAGTCACCTTACCCGCAACCACCGGTGACTTCCATCGAACAGCGGCTTGCCGACCTGGAAGGGAGGCTGGTGCGGCTCGAGGCATCCGTGCCGCGCGCGGACCGTGTGACCCTGCTGGTGTTTTCCGGCGAACTCGGCAAGGTGCTGGCCGGGTTGATGATTGCTGCCACGGCAGCATCGCCGGGCATGCACGTTACCGTGTTCTTCACCTTCCGGGATCTCCATGTGCTGAAGGAACGGCGCACCTGCGCCGGCAAGGCCATCAAGGAACGGATGATTGACCTGATGACGCCCACCGGCCCCGGCAGCATGAACGTGTCCCGGCTGAACCTGCTCGGCGCAGGACGCATCATGCTGAACATGATGATGAAGGAAAAGGACGTGGTTTCGGCCACGGCGCTGCTGGATATCGCCAGGGAAAGCGGTGTGCGGCTGGTGGCGTGCAGTATGACCATGCAGGTCATGGGGATCCGGGAGGAAGAACCGACCCCGGGTATCGAAGTGGCCGGTGCAGCCAGTTACCTGGTGGACGCCAGCCGGTCAGGCTGCACGTTGTTTATCTGAGCTGGAGGCAGGTTGTGCGGAGTGCAACGAGGAGGGTGACGGTCATGGCACAGTCAGCAACAAGTTTGTTCAGGCAACCCGGGAACCATGTCGAGATTGTGGTCCACGTCGATGAATCACTGGAGGACGGGGAACGCAAGGAACTGGTGGAACACCTGATGAATGCCAATGGTATCAATTCGGCGGAGTTCTGCCCGCTGCGCTGGCACCTGATGCTGGTGCAGTATGACCGGGAACTGACCAATTCCCGCGAGGTGCTGGGTCAGGTGCATGCACGCCAGGTGCATGCCGAACTGATCGGCCCGGTCTGACAGATAAAACAGGACAGGGGTTCTCTACTATACCGGGGGCAACCCCCGGTTTTTTTGCCTGTCGTCCGGCGACCGACAGGCACATGCCGGACCTGGCGGATGACGCGAAGCGTTGATCCGGTTACTCTTGCTGCCCATGGCAAGACCGAAAATTACCTACTGCTGCAGCGCCTGTGGCGCCCGCTCGGGACAATGGGCCGGGCAGTGCGGTGAGTGCGGCGCCTGGAATACCCTGAGCGAGGTCGTCGCCATCAAGGCCGGTTCCGCAGCACGCCACGCCGGCTTCGCGGGCACCGCCTCTGCGCAGGTAATGACACTGTCGTCGCTGCAGCCGGAGGGACTGGCGCGTATCTCGGTCGGTTTGCGCGAGCTGGACCGCGCACTGGGTGGCGGACTGGTGCCCGGCTCGGTGGTACTGATCGGCGGCGATCCCGGCATCGGCAAGTCCACCCTGCTGTTGCAGGCACTGGCCACGCTCTCCGGCACCCTGGGCTCACTCTACGTGACCGGCGAGGAGTCGCCGCAGCAGGTGGCATTGCGTGCGTCCCGGCTTGGCATCGGGCAGAGCGGGTTACGCCTGTTGTCGGAGACCTCGGTGGAGCAGATCCTGGCCATCGCCGCACAGGAACGGCCACAGGTGATGGTGCTGGATTCGATCCAGACCCTGTACACCGAGACGCTGCAGTCCGCACCGGGTTCGGTGGCACAGGTGCGTGAAAGCGCCGCCCGGCTGGTGCGTTTCGCCAAGCAGAGTGGGACCGCCATGTTTCTGGTGGGGCACGTCACCAAGGAAGGCGCACTGGCCGGCCCGCGCGTGCTCGAGCACATGGTGGATACCGTGCTCTATTTCGAGGGGGACCCGGGTGACCGCTTCCGCATCCTGCGCGCCATCAAGAATCGCTTCGGGGCGGTCAACGAACTGGGCGTGTTCGCGATGACCGAGACCGGCCTGAAAGAGGTGCACAATCCGTCGGCGATCTTCCTGTCGCGGCATGAGCAGGCCGTGCCCGGCAGCGTGGTGATGGTGAGCTGGGAAGGTACACGGCCGTTGCTGGTCGAGGTACAGGCACTGGTCGACGACAGCCAGCTGGGCAACCCGCGGCGTGTGACGCTCGGGCTGGAACAGAACCGTTTGTCGATGCTGCTGGCCGTGCTGCACCGCCATGGCGGGATGTCACTGGGCGACCAGGACGTGTTTGTGAACGTGGTGGGCGGGGTGCGCGTCAGCGAAACGGCCGCCGACCTCGCGGTGTTGCTTGCGGTGATGTCCAGTTTCCGCAACCGGCCGCTGCCGGAACACCTGATCGTGTTCGGCGAGGTGGGTCTGTCCGGTGAACTGCGCCCCGTGCCGAACGGGCAGGACCGCCTGCACGAGGCGGCCAAGCACGGTTTCCGGCAGGCGATTATCCCGGCGGCGAACAAGCCGAAGAAGACCATCCCGGAGCTGGAGGTCAACGCGGTCAGTGATCTGTCCGGGCTACTGAACGCAGTGGCCGGGTTGCTGTAGCGGCAGCGGGCCACGGCAACAGGCCGGGCAGCCGGTTTCCAGGCTTCTTGCGGCGAATACAGGGTGTTGTGTACACCGTGCGCAGCGATTGCCCGGCAACGTCGTTCCGGAATGAACGTATGTCCATTCCTGGCTACTTTCCGTCGTCCCCGGCAGGCCGGAATCCAGCCAGCCATAACGGGATGCAGGCAAGGGAACGGACAGAGCCAGGTGTTTCCGGAAACAGAAAACCCCGCTGACGCGGGGTCACTGTGTTGCATGATTCGGATAAATCCCGCCTTGCACGTGTGGCCGGCGAACGGCCGTCAAGGCATGACCACGTTCAATCAGGAAACAGGACCTTGAACATGTTCGATACGCTGGTATTGTTGGCCACCAGCACCACTGCGGTGACCGACAGCAAGGTCAGCGCTACGACGACTGCCACGACGCAACCGCAAAAGGTCTTTCCACAGGTCTCGCTCAGTTTGGATGTCGCGCTCATATTTCTCCCCCATCTACCGCATAAGTCGATTTCTGCTAACCCTTTTATCGTAGTAGATTCTCGCGGATCCCTCCACGATAAAAATCCATTTGCTCACGCCAGGTGAACACCTGCGGATGAAGGTATTCCGGGGTGACCGGAATCGGGATGGTTCGATCTTTTCCGTTAAGTGACTGATTGTTCGGGCGTGCGTTGACCAGCGGTCTACGCAGGTTCGATTGTGATCATGTACGAATACAATAATATTAGGGAACCTCTGATTAAA
>CAZMAK010000071.1:0-11792 GCA_964564245.1 uncultured Ectothiorhodospiraceae bacterium
TATTGCCGGGCATGATACCGATCTTGCACTCTCCCGGCGTGATGATGCCGGGACAGTTCGGCCCGATGAGCCGGCAGTCCGACTCGCGCAGCACAGCCTTGACGCGCAGCATGTCCAGCACCGGGATGCCCTCGGTGATGCAGACGACCAGCGCAATGCCGGCCGCCGCGGCCTCGAGGATCGCGTCCGCCGCAAACGCGGCCGGCACGTAAATCATGCTGGCAGTGGCCCCGGTAGCCGCCACCGCTTCCCTTACCGTGTTGAACACCGGCAGACCAAGGTGGGTCTGGCCACCCTTGCCCGGCGTCACACCGCCGACCAGATGCGTGCCGTAGGCCAGCGCCTGTTGCGCGTGGAATGTCCCCTGCGAACCGGTAAAGCCCTGCACGATGACGCGCGTGCCGCGCTGCACCAGCACACTCACGCCGCACCGCCCGGTACGGCCGCAACCACCTTCACCGCCGCCTCGGTGAGATCACTGGCGGTCTGCACCGCAAGACCCGACTGCTCGATCAGGGCCAGACCGGCCTCGGCATTGGTCCCTTCGAGCCGCACTACCACCGGTACCTGCACCGCCACCTCGCCGATCGCCTGCAGGATGCCCTCGGCAATCAGGTCACAGCGCACGATGCCACCGAAGATGTTGACCAGGATAGCCTCCACCTGCGGGTCGGACAGGATGATCTTGAATGCCTCGGCCACGCGTTCGGCCGTGGCGCCACCGCCGACATCGAGAAAATTCGCCGGCCGTCCGCCGTGCAGCTGGATCAGGTCCATGGTCGCCATGGCCAGACCGGCACCGTTGACCATGCAGGCGATATTGCCGTGCAGACGGATATAGTTCAGGCCATGCTGCCCGGCCTGGTGCTCGCGCTCGTCTTCCTGCAGGGGATCATGCAGCGCGGCCAGACGATCGTGCCGGAATAACGCGTTGTCATCGAGGTCGAGCTTGGCATCGAGCGCGACGAGTGCACCGTCCGCCGTCACCACCAGCGGATTGATTTCCAGCAGGCTGGCATCGGAGTCCAGTAACAACCGGTAGGCCGCGCCGGCCAGTTTCGCAAAGGCGCCGACCTGGCGGTCGGCGAGCCCCAGCGCAAAGGCCAGGTTGCGGCACTGGTAGCCCTGCAGCCCGGCCGCGGGATGTACGGTCTCGGTGACGATGCGCTCGGGGCTGGTGGCCGCCACTTCCTCGATGTTCATACCGCCGGACGCCGAGGCCATCAGCATGACACGCTCCCGCGTGCGATCGACCAGCAGGCTGAAGTAGATCTCGCGCGCGATATCGACCGTGCATTCGACCAGCACGTGGTTGACCGGCAAACCCTCCTCGCCGGTCTGTTTCGTCACCAGGCGACCGCCCAGCATCTCGTGCACGGCAGAGGACAGTGCCACGGCATCCTGCACCAGCCGCACACCACCCCCCTTGCCGCGCCCGCCGGCATGGACCTGCGCCTTCACTACCCAGCGTGTACCGCCCAGTCCGGGGATGACTGCAGCCACATCGGCATCCGCCGTCAGCACGCGGCCGGCCGGTACCGGGATACCGTACTCGGCTAACAGTTGCTTGGCCTGGAACTCGTGGAGATGCATGGCGGAGAGTGTGGCAAACATGCAGCCTGCCGATCAAGTAATTCCTCGCCGGCCTTACCATGAATGGTTTTCAGGTAGTATGATCGCGCAGGTCGCAACCTCCAGGTAACGAAACCTCATGGCGAACCGATGCGGACCATCCTGATCCTGCTTGCACTGGCACTGATCGTCATGATCGGCAAACGCCTGCTGACATCACCCAGGCCGCGCGGGCCTCGCCGTGAAGTCTCCGGCAACATGGTGCAATGCGCCCGCTGCGGCATCTACATCCCGCAACACGAGGCACTGCAGCGCAACGGCCGCAGCTATTGCTGCCCTGCACATCGTGATGAAGACCCTGACTGATTCCCCCGTCTCCGCACCATGAACGCCCGGGCCAGGCCGGCTGCCGGCATACAGAATGAGACGGAGGATCTCGATGCACTGACCTGGCGTCCACTGCGCCTGCTGAGCTTTTACCGCGCCATCCTGGCCGGTCTGCTCAGCGTGGTGTTCTTCACCATCGGTGACCAGACCTCCATGGGGTCATCCGACCCGCACCTGTACGGCGCCACCTGCCTGGCCTATCTCGGCTTCAGCCTGCTGGCCGGCACCCAGGCCCGGCTGCGACGGCCCGGCTACCAGCTGCAGGCCGTCACCCAGTTGCTGGTGGACATCACGGCCATCGTCATCCTGATCTACTCCAGCGGCGGTCCCTCGAGCGGGCTCGGCATCCTGCTGGTCCTGTCCATCGCCACCGGCAGCATCCTGCTGCCGGGACGGCTGGCGCTGTTGTCTGCAGCGATTGCCGCACTGGCGATGATGGCCAACCAGCTCTACCTCTCGCTGCGCTACGAGATCATCCATCCCGGTGACTTTACCCAGGCCGGCATGCTGGGGCTGGTGCTGTTCGCCACGGCGGGACTCACCTCGCTGCTGGTACGGCGCATCCGCACCAGCGAGGCGCTGGCCCGGCGCCGCGGCATTGACCTCGCCAGCATGGCCAGTCTCAATACCCACATCGTGCAACGCATGCACGCCGGCATCGTCGTGACCGACCATGACCACGTGGTGCGGCTGATGAATGACGCGGCGCGCAAACTGCTCGATTACCGCTACGTGGTGGAAGGCCAGTCACTGGAAATCATCTCGCCGGCGCTGTATGCACAATTGCTGGCCTGGCGCAGGACGCCCGAGCGCGAACCGGAGTTGATCCGGGGCAGCAAGGGCAACCTGCTGCCGCACTTCACCCTGATGGGTACCGCGGACGGTCTCGGCGCCATGACCCTGCTGGAAGACACGGCTGCAATGGAGAGACAGGCGCAGCAGATGAAGCTGGCCTCGCTGGGACGGCTGACCGCGAGCATCGCACACGAGATCCGCAACCCGCTGGGTGCGATCAGCCATGCCGCGCAGCTGCTGAACGAGGATGACGCGCTGAACCCGGCAGACCACCGCCTGGCGGCCATCATCGGTGACAATACCGCGCGCGTAAACGCCATCGTGGAAAACATCCTGCAACTGTCACGGCCGGGCACGGCGGCACCCCAGACCCTGCGTATCCGCGAATGGCTGGAGCGTTTCATCGACGAATTCACGCACAGCGGCAACATCGCCCCGGAACAGATCCGCCACAAGGTGAACCCGGAGGATCTGGAGGTCCACATGGACCCCAGCCTGCTGCACCAGGTGGTCTGGAACCTGTGCCAGAACAGTATCCAGCATACCGGACCCGGCACCATCACGGAGATCGTACTCGTGGCCGAACGCAGTGTTGGCTCCCGTGCACCACATCTTGATATCATCGACAACGGACCCGGCATCGACCCCGACATGGCAGACCAGATCTTCGAACCGTTCTTTACCACGCACAGCAGCGGCACCGGTCTCGGCCTGTACATCGCGCGCGAGATCTGTACCAGCAACCAGTCCACGCTCGAATACCGGTCCGGCGAGAACGGGGGGAGCTGCTTTCGCATCACCTTCCCGGCCGGGAAACGCCTGCCGGCCGCCTCCTACACGCTGCCCCGCAAGCCATGAGCCGGCCACACGCACTGATCGTCGACGACGAACCGGACATCCGGGAGCTGCTGGAGCTGACCCTCGGGCGCATGGAAATCGAGACCAAAAGCGCCGCCGACGTGGCGCAGGCACGCCAGTGGCTCGACTCCGAAACCTTTGACCTGTGCCTGACCGACATGCGACTGCCGGACGGTGACGGGCTGGACCTGGTGCGCTACATCCAGGACCGGCAACCGAACCTGCCGGTCGCGGTGATCACTGCCTATGGCAGCATGGATACCGCCGTCGAGGCGCTCAAGGCCGGCGCCTTCGACTTCATCTCCAAGCCGGTCAACCTGAACACGCTGCGCAACCTGATCCACAGCGTGCTGAAACTGACCGATGACCATAACCAGCGCGACCGGCGCACCCGCGACTCCCTGCTGGGCGACTCCATCGCCATGCGTAACATCCGTTCCACCATCGAGAAACTCTCGCGCAGCCAGGCACCGGTCTACATCTGCGGTGAGTCCGGTACCGGCAAGGAACTGGTGGCAAAGCTGATCCACAGCAAGGGACCGCGCGGGGACAGCCCGTTCGTTCCGGTCAACTGCGGCGCAATCCCTTCCGAACTGATGGAAAGCGAGTTTTTCGGGCATCGCAAGGGCAGCTTCACCGGCGCCACCAGCGACAAGCCCGGCCTGTTCCAGGTGGCCGCCGGCGGCACGCTGTTTCTCGACGAGGTGGCCGAGCTGCCCCTGCACATGCAGGTCAAGCTGTTGCGGGCAATCCAGGAAAAGGCGGTACGCCCGGTCGGTGCCGAACGCGAGGTGGCCACCGACGTGCGCATCCTGTCCGCGACACACCGCGACCTGGCGGAACTGGTTGCCGGTGGCGAATTCCGCCAGGACCTCTACTACCGCCTCAACGTCATCCAGCTCAGGGTGCCGGCACTGCGCGAGCGTAACAGCGACATCCCGATGCTGGCACACCATTGCCTGCAGAAGCTGGCGCGGCAGTCCGCGCAGCCCGGCCTGGCACTCAGTGAAGCCGCGGTCGGGCGGCTGCAGGGCTACCGCTTTCCCGGTAACGTGCGTGAACTGGAGAACATTCTCGAGCGCGCCATTACCCTGTGTGAAGGCAGTGTCATTCAGCCGGAAGACCTGCAGCTTCCGGACGCGCCCTTTAGCGCCGACGAGCAGCACACGGCAACCACACCCGACCCCGGTGCCATGCCGCTGGATACCTACATGGACAATATCGAAAAGGACGTGCTGCTCAAGGCACTGGAACAGACCCGCTACAACAAGACCGCCGCCGCAAAGAAGCTCGGCATCACCTTCCGTGCCCTGCGTTACCGGCTGAAAAAGCTGGGCCTCGAGTAGGCCCCTGCCGACGGGCAGGCAACAGGTGACGCATTACGTCACAATCTGACGTACGCTGTGTACCCCATCACGCTTTCCACGGACGGATTTTGCCGCCCACGGCGGACATTCGCGCCGGCATGCAACCGGTGGAACCGGCAGGGAAATCATTTAAGATACTGTTATTAATTACAATATTGTGGCTCTTCGCGGTGGCGGACAAAACATTCCTGTCAGCGGCAAAAAATTGGCACAGATTGTGAATGATCGTAATCAGCCAAAGAATCCGGACCAACGTCCGATACCGTGGCTGTAACCAGGATGCCCGGTGCCGGGTACCAGGAAAAAACAGTGCTTCTAGTTCATGAACCAGAGAGAGGATTTACCATGAAACTGCAAAAGGGCTTTACACTGATTGAATTGATGATCGTGATCGCGATCATCGGCATTCTGGCCGCCATCGCGATCCCGGCCTACCAGGACTACACCGTACGTGCCAAGGTCTCTGAAGGCCTGAACCTGGCCGGTGCTGCCAAGCTGGCCGTCTCCGAGACGTTTGACAGTAATGGCGCGTTCGTTTCTGCCAACCAGTCCTACGGTCTGCCGGCTGCGGCCAGCATCTCCAGTACCTATGTCTCCTCCATTTCTGCGGTCGGCAAGCAAATCACCATTACCTACAATGGTGCCGCTGGTGGCAACCCGACCGTACAGGGCAAGACCATCGTATTGACTGCCAACACGGTGGTACCGGGTGCAATCTCCTGGGATTGCAAAACCGGCACGGTTGCAGGCAAGTACCGTCCGGCATCCTGCCGTCCGTAATACTGCAGTATGATACCAGTGAAAACGCCCCGTTCGCGGGGCGTTTTCTTTTCTTGATTACGTGGTTATCGATAGTACACTTGCCCGATGCAGGTACTCGCCCATCCGGTTTCTGTCCTGTATTGCTGACCCCGACACGCAACATTATGTTCGCACCGTGCGTTTCTCTGCCCTGGTAACAAACCCGCCCGCGTGGCTGGCACTGGTGTTCTGCCTGGCGACCGTGCTGGTCTACCGGCCGGGCCTGTCGGGCGACTACATGTTCGACGACCACGCCAACCTGCTGGATAACCAGCACCTGGACATGCCCGCGCTGACCCTGGACAACCTGTCGGGTGCGGCCTTTTCCTCGGGCGCCGGCACCCTGCACCGACCGGTCAGCATGGCGAGTTTCGCCCTGAACCGTTATTTCTTCGGGATCGCCCCGTACTCCTACAAGGTGATCAACCTCTGTATCCACCTGTGCACCGGGATCGGACTGTGGATCCTCGGCAGGCTGATCGTCCGCGGATACCCGCTCACGCGCAGTGAACCGCTGCCGGCCGGCGCGGTTCGCTGGCTGCCACTGGTGATCGCCGGCCTCTGGCTGGTACATCCGCTCAACCTCAGCTCCGTACTCTACATCGTGCAGCGCATGACCGGCCTGTCGGCACTGTTCACGGTATTCGGCCTGTGCCTGTACCTGGCGGGACGCCTGCGCATCCGGGATGGCGGATCCGGACTGCTGCTGATCCTGACCGGCCTGCTGCTGTTTGGCGGTCTTGCCGTACTCAGCAAGGAAAACGGTATCCTGCTGCCGCTGTACATGCTGGTCCTGGAACTTGCCCTGTTCCGTTTCCGTGACCACAACGACCGGCTTCAGCCCGGTGTCATCGCACTGTTCCTGTTACTGGTCATCATCCCCGGCTTGCTTGCACTGGTCTATCTGCTAGCCCATGCCGGCACCTATCTGAACTACACGGGCCGCGAATTTACCCTGGCCGAGCGCGTGCTGACCGAACCGCGCGTCCTGCTGTTCTATCTGAAGCAGATATGGATGCCATCGGTACAGGAACTGGGCCTGTTTCACGATGACATCCCGCTGTCCCGCGGGCTGATCGATCCACCGGCCACCCTGCCGGCAATCCTTGCGCTTGCCGCACTGTTCGCAGTCGCGCTCGCACTGATCCGCAGGGCGCCCCTGGTCAGTCTCGGCATACTGTGGTTCTTTGCCGGCCATGCGCTGGAGTCGACCATCATCCCGCTGGAAATTGCGCATGAACACCGCAACTACCTGGCCGACTACGGCATCCTGCTGGCCACGGCGGGATTGTTGCTGACGGTTCCGCTGCGGCGCATGGCACCCGTGCTGTGCACCACCCTGCCCGCACTGTTCCTGTGCCTGTTCGGGTACACCACCTGGGTACGCAGCACGCAGTGGTCGGACAATGTGAACCTGTCCGTGTACGAGGCACTGCATCACCCGGACTCTCCCCGCGCGCTGTTCTCGGCCGGCCGCATCCACGCCCGCCTGGCACTGAACGGACGGAAAGAGAGCCGGGACAAGGCGTTTGATTACCTGCAGCGCGCCAGCCGGATTGACAGGATGAGCATCATGCCGGATGTCACCCGGATCAAGCTCGCCATCCTGCTGGGTGTCCCGGTACAGCCCGCATGGTACGACACGGTGCTGCACAAGCTTGCCGCCCACCCGCTGACGCCCTCCGACATCTCCAGCCTGCAGGACATGGCCGATTGCGCAGGCACCGGCTGCGAGATCCCTGATGACAGGATGCAGCAGATCTTCTCTGCAGCACTGAAGCGGAAAAATACCCGCCTGATGAGCGTGTACGCCTTCTACTCCATCAACCGGAACGGGGATTTTCACAAGGGGCTGGAACTGTTCAACCAGGCTGTCGAGCTTGATCCGGAAGAACCGCAGTACTGGAAAAATCTGGTCAATTTACTTATCGTCATGGCCCGACCCGGGGAAGCGGAACGGCGCCTGCACGAATTCGAGTCCCTGGACCTGATCGGCAGCACGAACAGTGATTACCGGACGCTTCAGGACAGGATTGACGGAATCCGCCCGGAGCATTCCCTCGCCAATGACAAGCACCCGGAGCAAAGTGGTTCATGACCTGCAAAACGAGCATTGTCCTGCCGGCCAAAAACGAGGCGGAAAGTCTGAAACAGCTGCTACCGGTGTTGCGCGACGGGTTCCCGGAAGTGGAAATCCTCGTTGTCAATGACGGCTCCACGGACGATACCGCCGAGGTATGCAGACAGCACAACGTTACCGTGATCAGTCATGCCTACTCGATGGGCAACGGTGCCGCCATCAAGTCCGGTGCACGCAATGCCACGGGTGATATCCTGGTGTTCATGGATGCCGACGGCCAGCACAGCCCGGAAGACATCCAGCAACTGATCGACATGGTCAAGAGCGGATATGACATGGCGGTCGGCGCACGCCACCTGGACAGCCATACCTCACTGACCCGGAGAATCGGCAATACCCTCTACAACCGTCTGGCCTCGTGGATGACCGGTTATCCGGTGCAGGACCTCACTTCCGGATTCCGCGCCGCACGGGCGCGTCATTTCCTGAAATTCCTGTACCTGCTGCCGAACAAGTTCTCCTACCCCACCACCAGCACCATGGCCTTTTTCCGCTCCGGTCTGCCGGTGGGTTACGTACCCATCCGTGCCAGGACCCGCAGCGGTGACAGCAAGAGCCATATCCGGGTATTCCACGACGGCTTTCGCTTCCTGATCATCATCCTGAAGATCGGCGCACTGTTTTCTCCCATGCGCTTCTTCCTGCCCATCAGCGGGACGTTGCTGGTGGCGGGGCTGGGCTACTATGCCTACACCTACTTCTCCTGGGGGCGACTAACCAACATGAGCACCATCCTGTTCCTGTCATCGCTGTTTACGTTTCTCATCGGCATCGTTTCAGAACAGATCTCGGCGCTGCATTACAAGGACATCGTCGAGACCAGGCGACGCACGACACGCGACTAGCCAGGCAGATCCCGACCGGCTCCCTGCACGCAATGACCAGGCAATGATCCGCGCCCTGCAAACACCCGAAATATTGCGGGGACTGGTTGCCAACACCTCGTGGCTGCTGGGGGAACGCATCCTGCGCATGTGCGTCAATCTGGCGGTCGGCATCTATGTTGCGCGTTACCTCGGTCCCGGCAATTTCGGCGCACTGTCCTATGCGCTGAGTTTCGTCGGCCTGTTCAGCGTATTCGTCCTGCTTGGACTGCCGCGGATCCTGATACGCGAACTGGTCAGAACACCCGAACAGTCGGGCAGGCTGCTGGGCACCACCTGCGGTCTCATGGTGCTGGGCGGACTGGCGGCCCTCGGGGTCCTGGCGGCCACCGTCTTTGCACTGGATATCACCCGGGTCGAACGCTGGATGATCCTGATCATTGGCGGCGGCCTGGTGTTCCAGGCCGGTAACGTCCTCGAATACCATTTCCAGGCCGTCATGCAGACACGGCAGGTGGCCACGGCCCAGACCCTCCAGCTGGCCGTGTCCACGCTGGTCAGGATTGCACTGATCCTGGCGCAGGCAGAATTGATCTGGTTTGCCGCAGCGGCCGCCCTCGACAGCTGCCTCACGGCGTGCACGCTGGCGATCCTGTACCGGAGGTCCAGGTTCACGGCGCAGGCCTGGCGCTTCAGCCGCGCGACCGCGGCGGTCCTGCTGAAAGACGCCTGGCCGCTGATGCTCTCCACCATTGCGGTCACGGTCTACATGAAGGTTGACCAGGTCATGATCCGCAGCATGCTGGATGCCGACGCGGTAGGCCAGTACGCTGCGGCGGTACGCGTTTCCGAAGGCTGGTACTTCATTCCCGTAGCCATCACGGCCGCGGTATTCCCCACGCTGCTCAACGCCAGGCAGGAGGGCAATGCCGTCTATCTGGAAAAGATCCAGTCACTGTTCAACGTAATGGTCTGGCTGGCCGTGGCCATCGCGATCCCGATCACGTTCCTGTCCGGGCGTATCGTTACCCTGCTGTACGGCAGCGCCTATCTGCCGTCCGCGCCGATTCTCACCGTCCACATCTGGGCTGCGGTGTTCGTGTTTACCAACAACGCCCTGCAGCAATGGTATATTGCCGAGGGGCTGGAAAAACTGGCCGCGGTACGCACAGGCGCCGGCCTGTGCCTGAACATCGCGCTGAACTATCTGCTGATCCCCGCCTATGGTGCGCTTGGGGCAGCCTGGGCCACACTGGTCACGCGCGCCCTCGTCGGTTTTCTGATCAACTTCATTTTCAGCAGTACCCGGCCGATGTTCTGGATGATATTCCGTTCCCTCGCACTCGGTCTGGTTCCCGGAAAGACATGATGCGGCATACTCTGTTCAAAACCGGCATGCGGCGCCTCGTCGCGGCGGATGCCATGGCACACGATATCTACATCGTGGAATTTCCCAAATCCGGGATCACCTGGTTGTGCACGCTGCTGGCCAATGCCGCGCTGCACCACGCCGGCCGGCAGCAGCACGCGACCTACTACAACATCCAGCACTTCATCCCGGATATCCACATGGCGGCAGGCCTGCCCCTGGGCGGGTCGATTCTTGCCGGCGTGCCACAGCGCCTGATCAAATCGCACTCCGGCCGCAACCCCTGGTACCAGAACGTGATCTATCTGGCCCGCCACCCGCTGGACGTCATGAAAAGCTACCACACCTACCTCAACCAGCAGCTCGGCCGCCATATCACACCACACCAGCTGGTGTCAGACCGGCGTTTCGGGGTACCGGCCTGGAGGGAACATGTCAACGGCTGGCTGGCGCACGGCAACCAGGAACAACGACTGCACCTGGTGCGCTACGAGGACCTGATGCTCGATACCGCGGCGGCGCTGCGCGCGATTGCCGACAATCTCGGCTGGCCGTTTTCCGATGCAACCATCGACAGCGCCATACAGCTGTCCGGGGCGGCGAGCATGAAGGCCAGCGAGGAAATGTACCGTGCACACAACCCGAACTACCGGCTGGAATTCGTCAGGAAGGAAGCCGCAACGTTCGCTACCGGAACGTGCAATGCAATCCGGCACGCATGCAGGAATGAGCTGAAACTGCTCGGCTATCCGGATGAATAACGTCCTGTACCTGCACATCGGCTACCCCAAGACCGGTGCCACTGCACTACAGAGACACATTTTTCCCCGGCTGAGGGAATGCGGTTTCGCCTATGCCGGTTACAATGAACCCGGGAGCCATGCAACAGCGCGTGCGTTCGGTATGCTGGTCCACACGGGACAATCGGCAAACATGATGCCGCAGCCGTTCCCCGGTAATGCGCTCGTCAGCTGCGAGGGCGTGCTTGCGGACTGTTTCAAGGATTTCGACGACGCTGGCCGTTTCCATCCCCGGCCCGTCAGCGGACTGGCAGAAAAGGTGCTGGCTGCCGCGGCCCGGTTCGGGACGGGCGAGGCCCGCGTGATCATTACCCTGCGACGCCAGGGCGAGCTCTCGCATTCCCTGTATGCACAGTCCTATACGCACTACTTCCGCAGGGTACCGGGACTGCGCAGCTACCGGGAATACGCCCGGCGGCTCATCGATGGTGACGCGCTTGCCGCCGCCTACGACTACGCCAGCGTGGTGTCCGATTTCCTGGACACCTTCGGCCGGGAGCGGGTGCTGGTGCTGTTCCACGAGGACCTGGTCAGCGATCCGCGCGGCTTCCTCGGGCAGCTTGCAGCATTTACCGGCTGCGCGCTGTCCGACCGCCTGCCCGCGGAAAACGTCCGGCTGGTAAACGGTCGCGCCAGGGCCACGCAAACCGCCAGCCTGCTCGATATACTGTCCAGGCTGAAAAGACGGCTGGCGCCGCACGCCACTCTCGGCATCGGCGGCTACCTGCGCTTCCTGCGCCATATCCCGGTGCGCGGGTCCGTCCTGATCGAAAGACAACCGGAACTGGAACAGCAGGTGCTGGCAAGCTGCCGCGACAGTAACAACCGGCTGGCCACACTCCTGGGCAGAGACCTTTCCACACTGGGCTACTACTGATG
>CAZMAK010000072.1:0-11786 GCA_964564245.1 uncultured Ectothiorhodospiraceae bacterium
CGCTGGTCGGCGCGTTGTTCGCAATCGCCGTGCCCTTCGTATACGTGGCCGGGTTCGTGCCGTAGCTGAGTCCACTCGGCGCCACGTCGTTGACCGTGATCGAGATATCCACACTGCTGTCACCCGCAGCGTTGGTCGCAGTCACGGTGTAGACGGTCGCCGCGGTGATCGCCGCCGGGGTTCCGCTGATCACACCCGTAAGCATATCCAGCGTCAGGCCGGCCGGCAGCGCCGGCGTTACCGTATAGAGGTCCACCGCTCCACCCGTGCTGGTCGGCGTGTTGTCCGTAATCGCGGAATCCTTGGTGTAGATGGCCGGATTGTCACCATAGGCCAGGCCGGCCGGGGCCTGAATGCCTCCACCGCCACCGCCACAACCCGCCAGCGAGAAGAGACTGATCAGCGCGAACAATAAAAAGAACGAGGAGGATTTCAGATTGTCCGCAGAGATGATTCGATTCATCATGAGTAGGTGTGCAGTCCTGTGCCGGCCGATGCTACGACAAAATTTTGACGATATATTTCCATAGTATCGAGTCTTGCGCCGATAACAACCTGTACTATGGTGCGATACCTACCACAGCGCGGAAGCATCCTGCGTGCGCCCGTAGGAAATTCCTGAATCCTGCCGGGATGGGCCCGGGTAACGAATCCCGGTACAGCTGTCACGTCATGGGAAAAGGCAAGGCACCACCTTGCCGGGAGATACTTATGTGATTAATAATTATAATGATAAGCGGCAAATATCCCTGGGGCGGGTGGATTCGATTACCGGATGGTCACGGGGATGCGGCTTCAATCCCGAGATTGTCAAGCATAGCACATAGCAACAAGCAAACAGGCATTGCCCCCTGCATCACGCAAATCAACCAGCCACACAGAACCGGATCCACGGCACCGATATGTCATGAATCATCACTGCCGGGAACGCAGCACGAGGCCGGTGGATAACCGGGTCAACGCTACTGAAAACCGCCGCACCCACGGATGACTGCCCGAAGTGTTACCGAATCTCGCACAGGACAACTCAAGGGACTGGAATTGAGCATGTTGAAACTTCTTCTCGCACTGATCTCACTGGTGTCTGTCAGTACACCCGCGCTGGCTTCAAGCGGCCCGACGAACAACGGCTTGCTGGACCTGACCGGGACCACCACTGGCATCACTGCCCTGCTGCTGTTCTGCCTTGCCTATGTCATGGTGATGGCGGAAGAATTCACCCACCTGCGGAAATCCAAACCGGTCATCCTGGCGGCGGGCATCATCTGGGCCTCGATCGCGTGGGCCTACCGAGGCCATGCCGACTCAGGCCTGGTGGAAGAAGCGCTGCGCCACAACCTGCTCGACTTTGCCGAACTGTTCCTGTTCCTGCTGTCGGCGATGACTTACGTCAACACCATGGACGAGCGGCTGGTTTTCGAGGCCCTGCGCACCTTCCTGGTTCGCAGGGGTTTTGGCTACCGCCAGTTATTCTGGCTGACCGGCCTGCTGGCCTTTTTCCTGTCGCCGGTACTGGACAATCTCACCACCGGGCTGGTGATGTGCGCGGTACTGATCGCCGTGGGCAAGGACAATGAACGCTTCGTTGGCATTGGTTGTGTGAACATCGTGATTGCGGCGAACGCCGGTGGCGCCTTCTCCCCGTTCGGGGATATCACGACCCTGATGGTCTGGCAGAACGGCCTGGTGCAGTTCAACACGTTCTTCCTGCTGTTTGTGCCGGCACTCGTCAACTTTCTGGTTCCGGCAGCCATCATGCACTTCGCGATTCCTGCGGGCGGACCCCGCCGGGTGAGCGAGTCGATCACCATGCGCCGGGGCGCCAGGCGCATCATTTTCCTGTTTGCCTGCACCATCGGTACTGCCATCGGTTTCCATAACTACCTGTACCTGCCGCCCTTCCTCGGCATGATGACCGGTCTGGCCTACCTGCAGTTTCTCAGCTATTACCTGAAGAAAACGTCACACAGGAACCACAACAGGAATGACGTCAGCGTGAATACCGGTGAAGTCACCATGGGCGATGCTTCTGAAAGCGGATACGATTTTTTCAACCGGCTGGCGCGTTCCGAGTGGGATACCCTGCTGTTTTTCTATGGCGTGGTACTTTGTGTCGGCGGTCTTGGCATGATCGGCTTCCTGTCACTGGCGTCCCATGCCCTGTACATCGATATGGGACCCACGACGGCCAACGTCGCGGTGGGCATCCTGTCGGCAGTGGTGGACAACATTCCGGTCATGTTCGCGGTGCTGAACATGCAACCCGACATGGTGCTCGGGCAATGGCTGCTGATCACCCTGACGGCCGGTGTGGGTGGCAGCCTGTTGTCCATCGGGTCTGCTGCGGGTGTCGCGCTGATGGGACAGGCGCGCGGGAAATATACCTTCTTCGGCCACCTGAAGTGGACGCCGGCGATCCTGGCTGGTTACGCGGCAAGCATCCTCGTCCACCTGTGGATCAATGCCGACACCTTCAGCGGAGCCTGCTGTCAATCGGTTCCGCTGCATGTGATGCCTTGACGGGCCAGGCGTTCTTCGGACACCTGAAGTGGAAGCCCGCGGTCATCGCCGGTTATCCGGCAAGTATTCCTGTCCACCTGTGGATCAACGCCGAAACATTCACCCTGCCCTGCGCAGATAACCTCAGTGCCGCCAGACCACCCCGCTGTCACAGCTGTCTGCAATCGCGTCCAGTCGTGCCTCGTGTGCGGCCAGTTCCTCTGCGCTGGCGTGGATAACCCGCAGCGCGGGACGGTCGGCGGGTAAACGCCGGATGTGCTGTTCAGTACCCTCCCTGCGGGAACTGCTGGCCGTGTCGAGTGACAGGCTGACCTGGCCACCGGTCATGGCCAGGTAGACATCCGCAAGGATCTCGGCATCCAGCAGGGCGCCGTGCAATTCACGCCGGGTGTTATCGATCTCGTAGCGCCGGCACAGGGCATCCAGGCTGTTACGCTGCCCCGGGTGCATGCGCCGGGCCAGTGTCAGGGTATCCAGCACCGAACAATACCGGTCCAGGTTGCCCGGTGAATCCTGCAGCAGGCTGAACTCGTGGTTGATAAAGCCGACGTCGAACGGTGCATTGTGAATCACCAGTTCGGAATCACGAATGAAATCGATGAACTCCACGACGACATCCGCAAAGCGCGGCTTGTCGGCGAGCGACTCGTTGGTGATACCGTGCACCTCGATGGCGCCGGCATCGATCTCCCGGTCCGGTTGCAGGTACTGGTGATAGGTGTTCCCCGTCACCCGGCGGTCCACGATCTCGACGCAGCCGATTTCGATGATGCGGTGGCCATCGGCCGGTTCCAGTCCGGTGGTTTCGGTATCCAGTACAACCTGGCGCATGCTATCCCCTATTTCTGCAACAGTTCGTCGATGGCGCGATTGGCCAGCGCATCGGCCCGTTCGTTTTCCGGGTGTCCGCTGTGTCCCCGGACCCACTGCCAGTGGATGTCATGACCGCCGGCGGCGCTGTCCAGCCGTTGCCAGAGATCGACGTTCTTGACCGGCTTGCGGTCCGCGGTCTTCCAGCCACGCTGTTTCCAGCCGGCCAGCCACTGCTGGATCCCCTTCTGTACATACTGCGAATCGGTCACCAGTCGCACCCGGCACGGCCGTTTCAGGCTTTCCAGGCCCCGGATCGCCGCCATCAGTTCCATGCGATTGTTGGTGGTCATCGGCTCCGCCCCGTACAGGGTTTTCTCATGGCCGTTGTGGCGCAACAGCACGCCCCACCCGCCCGGACCGGGATTCCCCCGGCAGGCGCCATCCGTGAAGATTTCGGTTTCAGCGGACTCTGCGGACATTGCCTTGTGTCGAGGTAGGCATTCCCACCGGAAACAGCCGGGTACGGGTGCGCTGCCCTTCGCGGAGCGGGGTCACGACGATGCTGCGCTTGACGGCCACCATGATGTAGCAGGCCGAGAGCAGCAGCAGGCCGGATCCGTCGGCCGGCTCCATGAACTGCAGTCTGCCCAGCACGCGCCGGCTCTGTACCGGTGGGCGCTGGAACAGGTAATGACTGTGGAGGGTATCGAAACCCAGCAGGCCAAGCCAGTCCCGGATGCGGTGCTGGCTGCGGAAACGCGTCCCCCAGGGCAGACGGTCATTGCGCCGGGTCAACAGATGGCGAACCCCCCAGAGGCTGAACGGATTGAACCCGATGATGATGAGATGACCGTCCGGGATCAGGCTCCGGTCCGCCTCGCGCAGCACCTGGTGCGGGTTGGTGGTCAACTCAAGCGTATGAGGCAGGATGATGGCATCGACCGAGTCCGGCTGGATCGGCCAGTGATCCGTGTCTGCTACCAGGCCGGCGTCCGGCCGCACGGCCGGCGCCACGCTCTGGATGACGTGATGGGCAATACGGCTTTCCTCCAGCCGGCAGGTATCCCAGGGAGGGTCGATGACCATCAGGTGGTAGCCAAACAGGTTGGGCAACTGGGCAGCCAGGGCCGCCTGCTCGGCAGCCGCCAGCGCGCGTCCCAACGGACGCCGGTACCATGCGTGCAGTGCCTTTGCACGCGCTGAGACGTCTATTCCCGGACTCATCGCAATGAAATCATACCGTACATTCCCGGTGTGCGCGTCATAAAAACCACACATGTTAAAAGTATTTGACCTGTCCGGCACAGGCTGTCAGCATACGAAAATAATACATTCCGGCACAGCCCGAAACACCATCCGGCGGCCGGCCTGCCGGGCAGGATGCCCATCGCGATTACCACCTCAAGGATGCCTGCTGCTGTGCCGATACGGTGAAGTCATGTCCTGTCTGCGATCGACAATCCCGGTACTTGCCGCCTTCCTGATCGCAGGTTGCGCCTCGTTACCCCATGGCGCACAGGTTGCCCGGCGCGACAGCTCCAGCACGGGATATGAGGACGGGACCGCCCCGCCGCCAGCGGCCACCACTCAACCAGCTTCCGCTACCTCGCCCCCGGACCTCTGGGAACAGATGCGCAGCGGTTTCACCCTGGACGGGGCGGACCACGACCGGGTCCAGCGGCAGATCAACGACTATGCCCGGAACCCGGCGCAGGTCCAGAAGGTCTTCGAACGCGGCTCACCCTACCTGGCCTATATCCTGGACGAGGTAGAACATCGCGATTACCCGACCGGCCTGGCACTGCTGCCGTTCGTGGAAAGCGGGTACGACCCGTTTGCCTATTCACATGGTCGCGCCGCCGGGCTGTGGCAGTTCATACCGGGCACCGGCAGGCAGTACGGCCTGAAACAGGACTGGTGGTACGACGGCAGACGTGACGTGGTGGCCTCCACCCACGCGGCACTCGACCACCTCGGTACCCTGCACGACGAGTTCGGCGGTGACTGGTTACTGGCACTCGCCGCCTATAATGCCGGCAGCGGCACCATCCAGTCCGCCATCGATCGTAACCGGCGCGCCGGCCGGCCCACCGACTTCTGGCACCTCCACCTGCCGCGGGAGACCTCGGCCTACGTCCCGCGCCTGCTGGCGATCCGCGAGATCGTCCGCAACCCGGATCGCTACGGCGTAACGCTCGCGGACATCGAACCGACGCCGGCGTTTGCCATGGTCGATATCGACGGCCAGATCGATCTCGGTGTCGCGGCCGAACTGGCCGGCATGAAAACCGGTGACCTGCTGGAGCTGAATCCCGGTTTCAATCGCCTGGCCACCCACCCGAACGGCCCGCACCAGCTCGCCATCCCGGTCGACCGGCTGGAGACCTTCGTTGAAAACCTCGACAACCTGCCGGACGCGAAGCGCACACACAGCGTGCGACACACCGTCAAACACGGTGAAACCCTGTCCGGCATTGCCGCACACTACGGCATCACGGTCAGGGCACTGCAGCAGTCCAATCATCTCCGGGGCAGTCTCATCAGGCCCGGACAGAACCTGCTGGTGAGAACCGGTGCCACCACGCCCAACCGGCTTGCCCTGCTCCCGCAGCAGCGCGTAACCGGCCGGTCGGGAGACGGGGCCACTACCCACACCGTTCGTCGAGGCGAAAGCCTGTGGAGCATCTCCCGCCGCTACGAGGTCAGCGTCAGGCAATTGATGGGGTGGAACGGGCTGTCGAAACACAGCGTAATCCGGCCCGGTCAGCGACTCCACATCCAGGGCGTCGCCCGGGCTCAGCTGGAAAACCCGCACATTCGCACCATTCGCTACACGGTCAAGCGGGGTGATTCCCTGTACTCCATTGCCAGGAAGTACTCCGTCACCATCGATGACCTGCGCCACTGGAACAACCTGCCGGTGAACGACTACCTGATGCCAGGACAGCACCTGCAACTGCACGTCAATGTGACCGAAATCGCGCGGAATTGACCAGCCTGTGAGTCGGTAATTTGGTACATTGTTTCCCGGCATCGACGTGCCGGACGCTCTCCTGAATTACAGAAAGTCCTGTATCTATTTGTTATATATCGTTTTCATCCCTCCCTGAATATCCGAGCAAATTACTAAAGTATTTGATGCCCGCGCCGAACTGATACCCGGGAATGGGCGCAAAGTGATTCGACGGCGATTGACTCAAGGAATCACATCCCGCGAATCATGAGTGGTGGCTTCTGAAGCGGGGACCGGCAGGCCCCATCCCCTCAGGGAAGCTTCATCTATCAAGGATTGATATCGATGAAAGCACTAATGAAATGTGTGGAATATACCTGCAACTGGCACTACAAATTATTATTGCCAGTTACCCTGCTGCTGATTTGTTCGGGATTCCTTCATCTTGTCTGGTTTCCCAGGATCTATACTGACGACCTCCGTGATTCCCAGCGCGTCGAGACCGGCTACCTGCGCGCAGTCGGTGCACAACTGGAACCCCTGCTCGAGGCTGGCGATGTCCGTAGCGTAAAAAGTGCGCTGCAGAAGACCCTGCAGGAAAAGGCGAACTGGATGACCCTTGAACTGGATGGCGATATCAGGGACGCCGCGTTCGTCAGCAGGAAATCCCGTTCCATTGGCGACACCCTTACCCACATCAGTATTCCGGTCGCCACCGCTGATCACGCACCCTTGACGCTTACCGCCGGGGTGGACCTGGAACAACCCCTCACCAAGAACATGCGCAGGATGCAAACACTGGAAATGATTCTGGCCCTGCTGTTCGCACTGACCGCACTATCATGGTATTTCGTGTATGAACACTGGGTACGACGTCCACTCTACGCGCTACTGAACAGTGCGGAACAGGTTCTGGGAAAAATGTCCATTCCCATTCACACTCTGGCTGGCAGTGAGCTGGGAAAGTTGACCAGGGCATTTGAAGTCATGCACGAAGAGCTGGGCAAAACCAGGGAACTGGTGGATGTTCGCCACAAGATCCTGGAAATCATCAGGGACTCGCAGCTGAATTTCATACGTGATGAGCAACCGGCGCTCGTGTTCAAAAGGCTGCTGACCGGGCTTCTTGATCTGACCGGCAGCGAGTACGGGTTCATGGGCGAGGTTCTTTACACGAAGGACGGTGCCCGTTACCTGGAAGTGATCACGGCAGCAGGCCACGTTGACGAATCCTTGGCTATTTCACCCGGCGCATGCATTTCGGATCCGGACACGCTGGTCGGCAAGGTAATAAACACTGGCGACACATTGATATTTAACCACAAGATGAAAGCTGGCATCGCGTGCCGCCCGGACGAATCCACACCTGCTCCCGATTCATTCCTTGGCGTACCATTCATGCGCGGTCAAAAGGTAATCGGCATGTTCGGCATTACCAACCGCAAGTCCGGATACGACAATGAACTGATCCAGTTGCTGCAACCACTCACCAGCACCTGCACAGGTCTGATCGAGGCGACCAAGAACGAAAGGGAGCGACAACGGGTGGCAAATGAGCTCGGCGACAAGATCGAATACATCAAGGCGATCGTGGACACGGTGGTGGATGGAATCATCACTATCGATGAACTGGGAATAATTCTCTCCCTGAATCCGGCTGCAGAGCGGATCTTCGGATATTCCGCCGAGGAAGTTACCGGTAAAAATGTCAGTATCCTGATGCCGGAACCCTACCGGAGCGCACATGACAAGTACCTCTCGTCATACAAGAATACAGGCGAGAGAAAGATCATTGGTATCGATCGGGAGTTGGAAGGACAGCGCAAGGATGGCAGTGTATTTCCGATGGATCTCGCGGTGAGCGAAATGTTCACGAGTGGATGCAAGATGTTTGCCGGCGTGGTGCGCGACATTACGGAACGCAGGGAATCGGAACGCATCAAGGACGAATTCATTTCTGTAGTCAGCCACGAATTACGCACACCCCTGACGTCTGTACACGGCTCTCTTGCGCTCATGGCGGGTGGTATGGTTGGAAAACTGCCTGTCAAGTGCCAGGAGCTGGTAAGGATGGCAAACACCAACGTCGAACGACTTGTACGCATGATCAACAATCTGCTCGACATCGAGAAGATGGAGGCCGGAAAATTCTGCTATGAATATTCCGTTACCGACATGAAAGATGTCATTACCTATGCAGTCCGCGAGAGCAGTGGTTATATGCAGAAATACGATGTGGCGATCGCGCCTCTGGAATTGCCGGATAATGTCTGCGCGAATATCGACCATGACAGGATCGTACAGGTAATTATCAACCTCATTTCCAACGCGGCAAAGTATTCAAAGCCCGGAGACAGGATCGGGATCTCGATGGAAGCAGATTCCGACTGGCTCAGGGTATCCGTGACCGACCACGGAGCCGGGATACCGGAGGAATTCCATTCCAGCGTGTTCAAGAAGTTCTGGCAGTCCGATTCCTCGGACAGCCGCAAGCGTGGAGGAACCGGGCTCGGACTGAGTATATGCAAGTCGATCATTGACGGGCACGGTGGCCATATCGGCTTCGATACCCTGCCCGGCGTCGGCACCACCTTCTACTTCGAGCTCCCGCTGGCAAACCCTGCCGCAGACCCTCTGCAGAAACGCAAACGCCAGCGCCAGGACAAGCTGTGCGTACTGATCTGTGAGGATGACGACGACATTGCCGTGCTCTGCGAATTCCTGCTGCGGAATGCAGGTTTTGACGTCGAACAGGCCGAGAGCATCGCGACTGCCCGTGAACTGCTGGACAGCCAGCACTTCGACACGGTGATACTCGATATCGGGCTTCCTGACGGAGACGGGATGCAGATTGTCAGGGAACTCGATGCAGACGGATCCACCATACCGGTCATTGTCGTATCCGCCTCGGCCAGTAGCGTCAGGAATGAATACGCTGACAAGCAGACCTGCGTGGTCAACTGGATTGACAAGCCGGTTGACCAGCAGACCCTGATCAGTGCAGTGCTGATGAGTGTTCAGGTACCCGCCCTGACCGGGCGAAGGTTACTGCACGTCGATGACGACGAAGACATCATCGAACTGGTGCAGAACATGCTGGACGAGACCTGGGAAGCAATTCCCGCCAAGAGCCTGGCACAAGCCAGGGCCCTGTTGTCCGAGAGTTATTATGATCTGGTCATACTGGATATCGGGCTACCGGATGGCTCCGGCCTCGATCTGCTCGCGGAAATCCGGGAGCTTGGATACCCGGTCATACTGTTCTCGGAAGAGGATTCGATCGAAAGTACGATACACGATTTCGAGGCCAAGCTCGTGAAGTCTTACACGTCCAGCGCAAAACTGCTGAAAACCCTGCTCGACCTGACCGACGCGGCGTGACCTGCCGGGAACACCACCGGCTACGGGAGAAACTGTATGGGTGAAAAATCACTGCAACGCATTCTCTATGCGGAAGACGAACCGGATATCCAGACAATCGCAAGAATCGCACTGGAAACCGTGGGGAACTTCACACTGGAAATCTGCAGCTCCGGCAATGAAGCCATCGAGAAGGCGCCAGGATTCAAACCTGACCTGGTTCTGCTGGATGTCATGATGCCCGGTATGGATGGACCGACCACCATGAAGAAGCTGCGCGAGATCGGAAATATCACGGATACTCCGGTCATATTCATGACCGCCAAGGCACAGCGTCGCGAAATCTCCCAGTTCAAAGCCATGGGCGCCCTGGATGTGATCCCGAAGCCATTTGACCCCATGCGACTCGCCGAGAATGTCCGCACCATCTGGGAACAGCACCATGCAAGCCTCTGATAACCGGGTGGAGGAACACCTGGCGGTCCTGCGGCGTAACTATATCGGTAACCTGCCGGCGAAACTTGCCGAGTTCGACCAGCAGCACGGATTGCTGCAAACGGCGACAGACATGTCTGTAATACTTGCGAATCTGCGCGGTCTTGCGCACAAGCTTGCCGGTTCCGCCGGAACCTTTGGCTGTCCTGAAGTCAGTAGCGCAGCACGCAATTACGAATGGATTCTGAGAGAAGCGGCACTCGAACCTGACTGCAGTGTGAATATCGACATCATCCATTCCGGGCACCAGGCCTTGAAGCACGCTGTTGCACAGACGCTCCTGCTGAATACCAACGAACAATGCCGCAAACAGTGAGGGCCGTAGCATGAAGATACTTATCGCAGACGACGATCATGAACTTTCGGAATACCTGGCTACCAGTCTTGCTGCGAAGGGCTGTCAGGTCATAACAGCAGCGGATGCCATGCAGGCCATGAGCTTCAGCGTCAGACACCATCCCGATGTTATCCTGCTCGACGTGGAAATGCCTGGTGGTACCGGACGCAATGCATTAAGGAACCTGAAGAAGTCGGAGCATACCTGCGACATACCGGTAGTGGTCATGACCGGCAGCACAAACCCGTTCCTGCACGGCGAAATGACGGAGCTGGGTGGGGACGGCTTCATTGAGAAACCGCTCGACGCGGACGCCCTGTACACTGTATTACAGAAAATCAGCAAGGACGGTCTCGCCCTCATCAACTGAAGCGGGTTCAGTCAGTTGTTGTCCGCCACGGACACACCATGACGGGATGATGCAATATGCTCATGGAGCAGGCGGGAGGTGCCTGCACCACAGCTGATAATCGTGCGCATGGCTTCCTGTACCGGTACATCGACACACTCCACAAGGTCCGCGCTCACATGGTAAATCAGGCCGGACGTGGGATTGGGCCCGGTAGGTACGAACAGCGTGTAACTGCCGTCAGGGTGGGTATCGGTAACGAATGCAGTCACTCTGGTTTCATTGCCGAACGGACGCGCTATCGCAACAGCGGAAAACGCGCTGCGACCTTCACCACCGAGCAATTGCATAACCGTGTCCCTGATCAGGGTATACCCGGGAGCCAGCCTGAAGATCCGTTGCTCGATCAGGCGGAACAGAAACCCTCCCAGACGTGTACGCACCAGCATCCCGACAATAAAACACAAGGCGATGATAATCACGATTACCATGCTCTGTGCCGCGTACTCGTTAAGCTGGGAATCGGCAATCAGTCTCTGTGTCAGCGGCTCTATCCAGCCTGTTACGAGACGGAATACCCAGGCACTCACCGATGCCAGGATGGCCACCGGCAGGATCACCACCAGTCCGCCCAGCAGGGAGGTCTTCAGGAAACCCTTCAGTCGTTCCATGTATGCGCTCCGCAGGGTGTCAGTTATTCCGGCCGCATGTGCGGAAAAAGCAGTACATCCCGGATGGAGGGAGAATCCGTGAACAGCATCACCAGCCGGTCGATGCCGATCCCCTCGCCGGCCGTCGGCGGCATGCCGTGCTCCAGTGCACGTATATAGTCCGCGTCAAAGTGCATGGCCTCCAGGTCCCCGGCGTCCTTGTCCGCCGCCTGCTGACGGAAGCGTTCCGCCTGGTCCTCGGCATCGTTCAGCTCGGAAAAACCGTTGGCGATCTCACGCCCGCCGACG
>CAZMAK010000073.1:0-11237 GCA_964564245.1 uncultured Ectothiorhodospiraceae bacterium
GGCAGGATCGCGAGGCCGTCCAGTCCATCGGTCAGGTTGACCGCGTTGCTGGACCCGACGATCACGAACCAGACCACCACGACGTAGAACCAGCCGAGACCCAGCGCGACATCCTTGAAGAACGGCACGATCAGTGCAGTCTCCGCCGGGGAGGTCGCGGACAGGTACAGCACCGAGGCCACACCCAGTGCAATGGCCGACTGCCAGGCGAGCTTGCTGCGCGCGGAAATCCCCGCGGAGTTCTTCAGCACCAGCTTGCGGTAGTCGTCCACCCAGCCGATGGCCCCGAAGGACAGGGTGACCAGCAACACGATCCAGACATAGCGATTGTGCAGGTCGGCCCACAGCAGCGTGGCGATGGCGACCGCAACCAGGATCAGTGCCCCGCCCATGGTCGGCGTGCCGGCCTTGACCAGGTGACTCTGCGGGCCGTCGTCGCGTACCGGCTGGCCGATCTGGTAGCGCCCGAGCCGGCGGATCATCTCCGGTCCGACCAGGAAGGAAATCAGCAGGGCCGTCAGCACGCCCAGGATCGCCCGCAGGGTGAGATACTGGAAGACGTTGAAGCCGCTGTAGTAGCGGCTCAGGAAGTTGGCCAGGGAAAGCAGCATGTCAGTGGTTCTCCGCCGATGGGACGCCGGCATCCGCCAGGCGCACAACCAGGTCCTGCACCACGCGCTCCATGCGCATGCGGCGTGACCCCTTGACCAGGATATGCAGCGGGCCGCCCGGCGCGCCGTGCAGCGCATCCAGCAACTGCTCCAGCGAGTCGCAGGCCGTGGCGCCGGCGCCAAAACCCTGCGCCGCCCGGGCCGCCAGCTCACCCAGCGTGAACAGGCGTGTCACACCGGCCTGCCGGGCGAGTTCACCGGCGCGGCGGTGCAGTTCGCTGCCGGTCTCGCCCAGTTCCCCCATGTCGCCCAGCACCAGCCAGCGCGCACCCGGCGCCCGCGCCAGTACGTCCAGCGCCACCTGCAGGGAACCGGGATTGGCGTTGTAGGTATCGTCGATCACGGTGATCGCACGCGGCAGGGCATGCACATTGAAGCGCCCCGCCACCGGTGCCAGTGCCTCCAGCCCGTCCCTGATCTCCGCCAGGCCGGCACCGGCGGCCTGCGCCGCGGCACTCGCGGCCAGTGCGTTCATCACGTTGTGGCGGCCCGGCAACGGCAGGCGCAGCGTGACCTCCCCGCGGGGCGTCACCAGCTGCAGGTCGCTGCCGGCCACGTCGCCCTGCCAGTGTGCGGTCACCGCAGCGCCCGGTTGCAGGCCGAATTCCACCTGCCGGCATTGCGCAAGGGACCGCCACAGCGGTGCGTGGGGATCGTCGGCGTTGATAACGGCGACTGCGTCGCTGCCCAGCCGGGCAAACAGTTCACCCTTGGCGCGCGCCACGCCGTTCAGGTCGCCAAAACCTTCCAGGTGCGCCGGGCCGGCGTTGGTCACCACGCCGATGGTCGGCGCCGCCAGCGCGGCCAGATAATCGATCTCGCCGGGATGACTGGCACCCATCTCGATCACGGCGAAGCGGTCCTCGCTGCCCAGCCGCGCCAGCGTCAGCGGCAGGCCGATATCGTTGTTGAGGTTGCCCTGCGTGGACAGGGCGCGGCCGCAACGCGACAGGATCGATTCGGTCATGGCACGCACCGTGGTCTTGCCGTTGCTGCCGGTAATCGCCACCAGCGGCAGGTCGAAGCGGTGCCGCCAGCTGGCCGCCAGCCGGCCCAGTGCCAGCCGGGTATCCGCCACCCGCAACTGCGGCAGGGACGCGGCCACCGGCCGGTTGACGGCCGCCGCCGCCGCGCCCTGTGCCTGCGCCGCCTCGACAAAGCCGTGACCGTCGAAATTCGGCCCCTGCAACGCAAAGAACAGGGCACCCGGCATCGGTTTGCGGCTGTCGGTACCGATCCCGCGGAACGCGACATCCGGCCCGCTCATGCGGGCGGACAATACGCTGGCGGCCTCGGACAGTTGCATCGTCATCATTGCGCCCATTCCCGCGCCAGCGCCTGTACCCGCTCGCGATCGCTGAACGGCAGGGTACGGTTGCCGATCTGCTGCACGGTTTCGTGACCCTTGCCGGCGATCAGCACGATATCGCCCGCGCCTGCACTGCGCAGCGCATGGGCAATGGCATGCGCCCGGTCATGCTCGATGTACGCCCGACCCGGGTCGCGCAGGCCGTTGCAGATATCGTCCGTGATCCGCTGCGGATCCTCGTTGCGCGGATTGTCATCGGTGAGCACCAGCTGATCGGCATTCCGCTCGGCCGCCGCGCCCATCAGCGGCCGCTTGCCACGGTCGCGGTCGCCACCGGCACCGAACACGCACCACAGGCGGCCCTGGCAATGGGCGCGCAGGGATTTCAGCACCGCCTCCAGGGCACCGGCGGTATGCGCGTAATCGACCACCGCCAGCGGGTGACCGGCCCCCAGTTCGAAGCGCTCCATGCGGCCCGCCACCGTCCGGGTGCGCGCCAGCCGCTGCAGGGCCTCGTCGAACGGCAGCCCGGCCACGCACAGGCTGGCCAGTGCGGCCAGCAGGTTGCCGGCATTGAAGCGTCCCAGCAGACCGCATTGCAGTGTGCCACTGCCCCACGGGGTCACCACGTCGAACCGCATACCCTGCATGGTGCAGTGCAGGTTGTGGCCCAGTACCCACTGTGCCGGGTAGCGGGTCCGGAACGGCGCGTTTTCCAGCCGGTAGGCCACCGGCGCCACTCCCGGCGGGATGGCGTCAAGCAGGGCGCTGCCGAAGGAATCGTCCGCGTTGATCACCGCGTAGCGCAGCCCGTCGGCGTGAAACAGCTTGCGCTTGGCATCGGCATAGGCCTCGACGTTGCCGTGGTAATCCAGGTGATCGCGTGACAGGTTGGTCAGCACGGCGAGATCAAAAGTCACGCCACGAACACGTCCCTGGTCCATGGCGTGTGAGGAAACCTCGGAGACCACGCAACGCGCACCCTGCTGTTGCATGGAGAACAGCAACTGTTGCATGGACAGCGCATCGGGGGTGGTGTTGCTGCCCATGGACAGTTCTCCGTACAGGCCGTTGCCCAGCGTACCGATCAGCCCGCAGCGCCGCTCCGCACTGTCCAGCGCCTGGGCGATGAAGTGACTGACGGAAGTCTTGCCGTCGGTACCCGTGACGCCGATCGTGAACAGCCCCCGGGACGGGTGACCGTAGAAGCGGTCGGCAATCAGGCCCACCACCTGGCCCAGCCCGGGCACGGCGACCACCGGGGCCGGCAACAGCGCCGCCATCTCGGCCAGTCCACCGTTTCCGGCGACGGGCTCCCAGGCCACGGCGACCGCGCCCAGTGCGATGGCCTGGCGTGCATGCTGCAGGCCGTGCGTGCGATGGCCGGCCACGGCCAGAAACAGGTCGCCGGCCTGGACCTTGCGACTGTCCAGTGCCAGCCCCGCCACCTGCACATCATGGCGGATGGCGGGACCACAGAAATCCTGCAGCAGGCCACCGAGGGTGTGTGCGACCGGGATGTTTTCGGCGGCCATCATGCAGGCGCCCCCCCGTCCGGCTTGCGCGTCTGCAGCAACGGCACGTCGTCCGGCGGTACCGCCAGCAACCGCAATGCACCGGCCATGACACGCGAGAACACCGGCGCGGCCACCTGGCCGCCGTAATACCTGCGCCCGGCCGGCTCGTCCACCAGCACCACCATCACGAGGCGCGGATTACTGGCCGGCGCCATGCCGGCAAACACCGACAGGTATTTCGTGTCCGAATAGCCGCCGGGGACCGACTTGTGGACCGTGCCGGTCTTGCCTGCCACGCGATAGCCGGCAATCCGCGCCTCGGGTGCCGTGCCGTCCGGGCCCACCGCCTGCTCCAGCATGGCACGTACCTGGCGCGCAATCTGCGCCGGGACGACCCGGTGTTCCTCGGCCGGCGGCGTGCCGTGCAGGAAGGTGACCGGCCGGCGGATGCCGTCGGCGGCCAGTACGGCATAGGCCTGTGCCAGCTGCAACGGCGTCACGGAAATCCCGTAGCCGAATGCAATATTCGCGGTCTCGATGGCGTTCCAGCCGCTGTAGTGCGACAGCAGTCCGGAGGCCTCGCCCGGAAAACCGCTGAACGTCTGCACGCCGAATCCGACGTCGGACAGGCGCGTCCAGATAGCCTCGGACGGCAGCGACAGTGCAATCTTGGAAATGCCGACATTGCTCGACTTGCGGATCACGCCGGTCACGTCCAGGTCGCCGTAGTTATGCACGTCCCGCACCGTATTCACACCGACCCGCAGCCAGCCCGGCGAGGTGGAGACGGGGGTGGTCGGCGTGTAATGCCCGCTCTGGAGCGCCACCGTCACCACGAAGGGTTTCATGGTGGAGCCCGGCTCGAACACGTCGGTGACCGCGCGGTTGCGCATCTCGCTGCCACGCAGACCCTTGCGGTTGTTCGGGTTGTAGGACGGCTGGTTGACCATGGCCAGCACCTCGCCGGTCTTCACGTCCAGCACCACGGCGGAGGCGGAATGCGCCTGGTGTTCCTGCATCGTCGCCACCAGCTCGCGGTAGGCAAGATACTGGATACGCCGGTCGATGCTGATGGTGAGGTCCTTGCCGGGGCTCGGCAGCTTGATACTCTCCACGTCCTCGATGATGTGGCTCTTGCCGTCCTTGATGACACGCTTGGCGCCGGGCTTCCCCCGCAGCCAGTCCTCGTAGGCCAGCTCCAGCCCCTCCTGGCCGACGTCGTCGACGTTGGTGAAGCCGACCACGTGTGCAGTCACCTCGCCGTCCGGGTAATAGCGGCGGTATTCACGCTGCAGGTAGACGCCGGGGATATCGAGCGCCTCGACCTTCTCGGCCACCTCCGGCGCGACCCGGCGTTTCAGGTAGAGGAATTCACGATCCGCCCTGGTGGCCAGCATCGCCACCACGCCGGCGGACTTCAGCCCCAGCAGGTGCGACAACTCGGGAATGCGCTGCTGCTCGTTGCCCAGTTCCTGCGGATTCACCCACACCGACTCCACCGGTGTGCTGATTGCCAGCGGCTCGCCGTTGCGGTCCAGGATCATGCCGCGATGCGCCGGCAGGGTGACCACGCGCAGGTGCCGCGCCTGGCCCTGCGTCATGAGGAACTCCTTGTCGAGCACCTGCAGGCACACCGCCTTCCACACCAGCACCATGGCCGCGAGCCCCATGCACAACAGCAGGAACAGGCGGCGGCCCTGGTAATTCAGATTGCTGCGAACGGTTCTCACGGCTTTATGATCACCACGTTGTCTGCCGACAGATTCACCATGCCGAGCCGGTCACGGGCCGCCTTCTCGATCTGGCCCTGCGTGGTCAGCATGCCCTGTTCGAGCTGCAGCTTGCCCCACTCGATATCCATGTTGTCACGCTGCTTGCCGAGTGACTGCAACTCGATAAAGAGCTTGCGCCCCTCGTGCCTGGCGTACACCACGCCGATCGAGGAAGCGACCACCAGCAGCACCATGATCACGGCGGCCCCCGGCCGTATGCTCATTGCAGCCGCTCCGCCACGCGCAATACCGCGCTGCGGGCGCGTGGATTGCGCTGCAGCTCCGGTTCACCGGCGCGGATCGCCTTGCCCAGCGGGCGCAGGCGCGGCTGATGATCCATGCCGGCCAGCGGAAACTGCGCGGGTGCCGGCGTGCCACGGTATTCGTCACGGATATAACGCTTGACGATGCGGTCTTCCAGCGAATGAAAGCTGATCACGGCGAGCCGCCCGTGCGGCGCCAGTGCATCGGGCACCTGCTGCAGGACGTCGTGCACGTCATCGAGTTCGCGGTTGATGAAGATGCGGATGGCGAGAAAGCTGCGGGTGGCCGGATGCTTGTGCTGCTCACGCGTCGGCACCGCGGCCTCGATCAGCTCGGCCAGCTGGCGCGTGGTCTGCAGCGGCATCGTGGCGCGCGTCGTGACGATGGCCCGTGCAATGCGCCCGGCAAAACGTTCTTCGCCGAGGTTACGCAACACATCCACGATTTCGCGCTCGCCGGCCTGCTGCAACCACGCTGCGGCACTGATTCCGGATTCCGGGTCCATGCGCATGTCGAGTGGACCATCGGCCGTGAAGCTGAAACCGCGTGCGGGGTCGTCAAGCTGCGGCGAGGAAACGCCGAGGTCCAGCAGCAGACCATCCACCCTACCCTGCAGTTGTCGCTGTGCAAGCAGCTGACTCAGCATTGTGAAAGCACCCTGCTCAATTTCGAATCGAGGATCATTACCAAACTGCTTCCTGGCCGATTGCACCGCCTCAGGATCCTTGTCCATGGCGAGCAGTCTTCCCGCTGGTCCGAGTTGCGCAAGTATCGCCGCTGCATGCCCACCACGACCAAAGGTTCCATCCACGTACACACCGCCCGGTTTTACCGCCAGCGCCTGCAGTACCTCGTCGAGCAGTACCGGCCGGTGCGTGTAGTCGTTCTCCACCAACGATCAAAGCGTCAGCGTTCCGAGCGCGTCCGGCATCTCGCCGTCGTCGTCATCGGTTGCCAGCCAGTCCGCGCGACTTTTCTCCCAGGCTTCCTCGTTCCAGATTTCAAACTTGTTCCCGAGCCCGACCAGTTCCACGCGCTTGCCGAGGTTGGCGAAATCCCGCAACCGCGGCGGGATCAGCACGCGGCCGTTCTTGTCCATCTCCAGCTCGGTGGCGTGACCGAGCAACATGCGTTGCAGGGTTCGGGTGCGCTTGTTCTGGTTGGGCAGGCGAACGAGCTTGCGCTCGATCTCTTCCCAGTCCGGCAGGGGATACAGCATGAGGCAGTGGTCGTCGTGCACGGTGACCACGACACGACCCTCGCATCGCTCGGTCAGGACCCCGCGGTAGCGGGTGGGAAGTGCCAGGCGGCCCTTCGCGTCCAGATTGACCGTACTCCCACCCTTGAACAAAAGTGCCCCCTTAGACTCCCCGGAAACCCAGAATTAACCACTGAACTCCACTTTTCGACACTATAGGGAGTGTGGATTTTTTCGTCAAGGAAAATTTGCAAAAAATCGTTATCTGGACAGTAACTTAGGCCAGATTTTCCAGACTGCGGCGGCATCCAGGAACATATAAAACGAAATCAAAAACTTGCTTGGATAACCTCTGGTAACTTGGCAAGTAACCCGTCGTTCCGGTGATTTATTCCGCCCCCGGACCGGATCCGACGTGGTTACAGTTGGATACATTATATACAAGAGTACAACCCAATATGTTGGGTTCGAGAGGAAATAATTTCCGTATATAGCGGGAATCAGCCTGATGCCGGGTTACATCTAACCACTGGTCAATGGCCACGGAAACACACGGAAACAAAACGGAACCATTCATGAGCATTCCGTGTTCTTCCGTGTGTTTCCGTGGCCATTTATCTTTGAAATCAATAACAGGCGGAATGCCTGACCTGGCGCCATGCAGGCCTGCCCGCAGTAACAACGCGTTCGTCCGGACATAAAAAAAGGCCTGCATTTGCAGGCCTTTTCGTGATCGGGGTAGTCAGTAATCAGAACGGGATATCGTCATCGAAATCGTTCGGACCCTCGGCCATGGCCGGGCTGCGCGCGGGTGAGGACGCCTGGTCATCGCCGGAATAACTCGCACTGCCACCACCACCGCCGCGACTGCCCAGCATCTGCATCTCGTTGGCGACGATCTCGGTGGTGTAGCGATCCTGGCCGTTGTTGTCCTGCCACTTGCGCGTCTGCAGCTTGCCCTCGATATACACCTGCGAGCCTTTTTTCAGGTATTCGCCGGCAATCTCCCCCAGGCGACGGAACAGCACCACGCGATGCCACTCGGTTTTTTCCTGGTTCTCACCGGTGGTCTTGTCCTTCCAGGATTCCGAGGTGGCGATGGTGATATTGGCCACGGCATTGCCGTTCGGCATGTAGCGGACCTCCGGATCCTTGCCCAGGTTACCGACCAGGATGACCTTGTTAATCCCTCGTGCCATGACGTTCTCCTCGCTCTGTTGTGGTACACGGCAGCCACCTGCCGTGCGTATGTGGTGTGTATCGATGGCTATTCTAAGCGAACGGCGTGACAGCGGCTATTGGTGATTCCAGCCGGGCCCGGCGGTGAAATCTCCGCTGGCGGACATCGGGAAATTACCCGTGCGCAGGTGCGGATAATCAGGGAACCGGTCAGATCTGCACCGACCTGGCGAAATCACTTCGTTTCATTAAAGAATAGTAGCCACGGAACCACACGGAATACTTACGAATAGTTCCGGTTCGTTTCCGTGTATTTCTGTGTGATTGCGTGGCAATTAACGGATTTCTGTTTAAGGATATCCGTGGCACCCATTATGGCAGGCTGGCGGCGTCGAACACGCGCTTGTCCACCTTCAGGTAGGCCATGCCGTCTTCCTCCACCACCACGACCTCGGCCACGCCGGCCAGGGCACGCAACTGCGCCACGCGCCGCTCCAGTTCATCCCGTGAGGCCCACTCCAGCCGGTACAGCACACTGCTCAGCTGCACCGAGGCACCCATGCCGGAACCCACCACCAGCCACAGCAGGGCCGCGGCCGCCGAGCAGATAAAGACACTGTGCAAGCCGAACTGGCCATGCAGCCAGCCACCGAGACTGCCACCCAGGAATGCACCGAAGAACTGCGAGCTGGAATAAAAGCCCATGGCAGTGCCGCGGCAGTCGGCCGGCGCCACCCGCGAGACCAGCGACGGCAGCATCGATTCCAGCAGGTTGAACGCGGAAAAAAACAGCCACATCAGCACCACCACGCCCAGCAGCGTCACCGGCAACCGGTACAGGGCCAGCTGCACCAGGGCCAGCATGGCAATGGCGCCCAGGAACACCGGCTTGATATGGCCCTTGCCCTCGGCCTGGATGATGAACGGGACCATGGTAAACACCGAGGCCACCAGCACCGGCAGGTACACCTCCCAGTGCGCAGTCGCCGCCAGGCCGGCCTCGTCACGCAGCACCAGCGGGACCACCACGAAGGTCGCGGTCAGGATGCAGTGCAGGGTCAGGATCCCGAAATTCAGCCGCAGCAGATCCGGCTGGCTCAGCACCCGCCCGAACTGTGCAGGTACCGCCTCGGTTTCCCGGTGCAACCGCGATTCCTTCGGCCGCGGGACCACAAACGCCACCACCAGGATACCGAGCAGGGCCAGCACCGCGGTAACCCCGAAGATACCGGGCACCCCTTCCCAGCGCGCCAGCACGGGGCCGATGACCAGTGCCAGCGCAAACGACAGGCCGATGCTCATGCCGATCAGGGCCATGGCCTTGATGCGGTGCTCCTCGCGGGTGAGATCCGCCACCAGTGCCATGATCGCGGCCGCGATCGCCCCGGCGCCCTGGATCGCCCGGCCGACGATGACCATATATATGGAGTCCGCCTGTGCCGCGATCACGCTGCCCAGCGCGAACAGCAGCAGGCCGGCCACGATCACCGGCTTGCGCCCGATCCGGTCCGACAGCAGGCCGGCCGGGATCTGCAACAGCGCCTGGGTGATGCCGTAGACGCCGATGGCCAGACCGGTCAGGGCCGGGGTCACCCCCTTCAGGCTGGTGGCATACAGGGCAAACACCGGCAGGATCATGAACAATCCCAGCATGCGCAGCATGTAAATCCCTGAAAGGGAAAGAACTGCGCGCCATTCCAACGGGTTCATACCGACCCTGCCCTGCTTTGTTTCAGTCACGTCCGGTGATTCCTTTTGGCTGCCTTCACGAAAAAGCCGTATATTAACAGGTTGGCCGGCCGGCGTAGCGAATCATGAAGACCATACAAATCCGCGGTGCACGCACCCACAACCTGAAGAATGTCGATCTCGACCTGCCGCGCGATCAGCTGATCGTGGTGACCGGGCTGTCGGGCTCGGGCAAGTCCTCGCTGGCGTTCGACACCATCTACGCCGAGGGCCAGCGCCGCTACGTGGAATCGCTGTCAGCCTATGCCCGCCAGTTCCTGTCCATGATGGAAAAACCGGACGTCGACCACATCGAGGGCCTGTCGCCGGCCATCTCCATCGAGCAGAAATCAACCTCCCATAACCCGCGTTCCACGGTCGGCACCATCACCGAGATCTACGATTACCTGCGCCTGCTGTTCGCGCGCACCGGCACCCCGCACTGCCCGCAGCACGGCACCGTGCTGGAGGCACAGACCATCAGCCAGATGGTCGATCACGTGCTTGCGCTGCCCGAGGGCAGCCGGCTCATGCTGCTGGCGCCGGTGGTCGACGCCCGCAAGGGCGAACACGTACAGGTGCTGGAAGAGTTGCGTGCCCAGGGCTTTATCCGCGCCCGTATCGACGGCGAGATCATCGAGCTGGACCAGCCGCCGAAGCTCGACCTGCGCCGCAAGCACATGATCGAGGCCGTGGTGGACCGCTTCCGGGTTCGCGCGGACCTGCAGCAGCGGCTGGCAGAGTCGTTCGAAACGGCGCTGAATCTGTCGGACGGGCTGGCTCGCATTGCAGGAATGGACAACGGGGACGGACAGGAGTTTCTGTTTTCTTCCCGCTTCGCCTGCCCGCAGTGCGGCTATTCGCTGAGCGAACTGGAACCGCGCCTGTTCTCCTTCAACAACCCGGCCGGCGCCTGCCCGGAGTGCGACGGCCTCGGCGTGAAGCAGTTCTTCGACCCCGCGCGCGTGGTCGCCCACCCGGAACTGAGTCTCGCCGGCGGTGCGGTGCGCGGCTGGGACCGGCGCAACGCCTATTATTTCCAGCTCATCACCTCGCTGGCAACGCACTACGACTTCGACATCGACACCCCGTTCGAGGAGCTGCCACAGCGCATCCAGGACATCATCCTGTACGGCAGCCAGGGCGAAATCATCCGGTTCCGCTACCTGCACGAGCGGCGCGGTTCGGCGGATCGCCGGCACCCGTTCGAGGGCATCATCCCGAACATGAACCGGCGCTACCACGAGACCGAGTCCGGCACGGTGCGCGAGGAACTGGCGCGATTCCTCAGCCACCAGGCCTGCCCGGCCTGTGGCGGCGCGCGCCTGAACGAATCGGCACGGCACGTCACGGTGGCACAGCACACCCTGCCGCAGATCACCGCCCTGCCGGTCGGCAACTGCCGCGAACTGTTCAGCCAGCTGCGCCTGGACGGGCGTCGCGGGCAGATCGCGGCGAAGATCCTCAAGGAGATCAACCTGCGGCTGGAATTCCTGGTCAACGTCGGACTCGACTATCTGTCGCTCGACCGCAGCGCGGAGACGCTGTCCGGCGGCGAGGCGCAGCGCATCCGGCTGGCCAGCCAGATCGGTGCCGGGC
>CAZMAK010000074.1:0-10973 GCA_964564245.1 uncultured Ectothiorhodospiraceae bacterium
GTACGGTCCAGCCAGGCATCGACCTGCCCGGCCGCCGCCGTGGCGGTGACCCAGCAGGTAAACCATACACCTGCAATAATCCGCCACCACGTTCCTGTCCCGCCTGTCTGCATGGCATGACCCGTGCGTCGTTTCTTCAACACAGTTTTACCGGCGGGGTCCGTAGCCATTCTCAATCGCGCCCGCAGGGCGCTCCTACAGGTTTCACCTTTCACCTTTCACCTTCCACCTTTCACCTTTTACGTTTCACGTTTCACGTTTCATGTCTCACGTCCCAGACCATTATCAGCCAATGCAGAAACCCTGCGTCCCTTCTCCCTCCGGGAGAGGGAGTGTATGAGGAAATTATGCAGCCATCGTGGTTTCATGGTGTCGCCTGCCCCTTCTGCCGCAGCAGATGTTCCAGCATGAACTTGCGCCGTAACAGCCCGGCCGGATCGTCCGGCACCTGGCGCAGCCATTGCTCCATTGCGATGTCCTGTTCGGTCTTCGGTTTCGGTGGTTCCGCCGCACCCGCGGGGGCGGACGCGCCGGCCGTGGGCGACACGTCGGCGCGGGCCTGTGCCGCGCTGTCGGGCGGTGGCGTGGACGCATTTGAGTCCTGCCCCTGCGCACCAATGGGTGCAGTGCTGGAGGATGAGGCAGCCCGGGTATTTGCCGCGGCCTCGCCCTTGTCACCCTGCGCTGCGTTCGCCGGGGTGGTTGCGGGTGCAGCACCGGTTCCGTTCCGTGCCTGGTTCGCCGCGGATTGCCCGTTGCCACCCTGCGAAGCCGGTTGCGCGCCCTTGTCCTGCTGCGCAGCCTGATCCGACTTGCCCGCCGGTGAATCCTGGCCGGTCTTGCCGGGTTGCGATCCCTGCCCGGCCTGGTCCGGTTGCGCCTGTTTGCCCTGCTGCGCAGCCTGACCCGACTTGCCTGCCGGTGAATTCTGCCCGGACTTGCCCTGCTGCGAACCCTGCCCGGACTTGCCCTGCTGCGAACCCTGGCCGGACTTGCCCTGCTGACTGCCTTGCCCGGACTGGCCGGACTGCTGGTCCTTCGACGCACCGCCCTGCTTCGAGTCTTTCGATGGACCGGACTGCGGTGAAGATTTCGAGTCCTGCTGGCGCTTGCGCAGCAGTTGTTCCACCAGGTCATGATTGAAACGCGCGTCGCTGTCATCCGGACGCTGCTTCAGCACCGAGTCGTAGGCCGCCAGCGCCTCCTGCAGCCGGCCGGCACGGGCCAGTGCATTGCCACGGTTGTAGGTGCTGTCCGGCTGGCTGCCGGCGAACTCGCGGGCCGCCCCGGCAAAGTCGCCGGCCTGGTAGCGGGCCGTGGCGCGCCAGTGCGGATCGCGGAAGCGCTTCGCCGCCGACTTCGCATCGCCCTGTTGCAACAGCCGGCTGGCCTGCTGATCGGGTCGCAGCCAGAGGTCCTGCCAGCCGAAGGCCTGCGCGGGTGGCGGCGGCACCAGCAGCACGACCAGCACCATCAGCCAGCCGCGGCGGAACCCGGCGGCGGCCAGCAACAGCAACGGCAACAACAGCCAGGGGCCCTGCTCGACCCAGCGGTCCATGCCGTGATTGTCGCTGCGCGCATGCGCCAGGTCGTGACCGGCCTGCTGTTCGATGAGCGTCTGCGGCGAGCCGGTACCGATCCGCTGGTAATGCCCGCCACCGGCCGCTGCCAGTGCCCGCAGGCCGGACTCGTCCAGTCGCGCGAGCTGTACCGCCCCGCCGGCATCCCTGGCAAACCCGCCGCCTGGCGCCGCAACCGGTGCGCCCTGTGTCGTACCCGTACCCAGCACCGACACCCGGTAGCCCTGGCCGCGCAACTGTCGCACTGCCTGCAGACTGTCGGCCGTATCGTCGACGCCATCGCTCAGCAACAGCACGGCGCCGTTGCGGCTGTGCACGCGCTGCAGCAACTCGCCGGCCGTGCGCAACGCCGGTGCCGCGCGATTGCCGGGCACCGGCATGATGTCCACGGACAACGCCGGCAACAACGCCTCGATGGTGGCCCTGTCATCGGTCAGCGGCGCCACCACGTGCGGCTCGCCGCCGAACACCACCAGCGCCGTGCGGCCCTCCCTGGCCGCGGCCAGCAAGGCACGGATCGTGTACCGCGCCTGTGACAGGCGGTCGGGCCTGAGGTCGGTCGCCGCCATCGACGGTGACATGTCCAGCACCAGCACGCGGTCGATGGCGGCACGGAACACCGGTTGTGGCTGACGCTGCCAGGTCGGACCGGCCAGCGCCACGACCGCCAGCAGCCAGCCCAGGCCCAGCAACAGCAGGGGGAGCCGCCGCAACCGCTGGCCTGCCTCGAGCAACAGGTGGGACAGCAGTGCCGGTGCCACCAGCTGTTGCCAGTCACTGCTCCGGCCGCGCCGGCGCCACAGCAGCGCCAGCAGGATCAGCGCCGGGACCAGCGCGGCAAACCAGTACGGTCGCAGGAAATGGAATTCGCTCATGCCAGCACCTTCCTGCGTGTCAATGCGCCGGCCACCAGCCACAGGCTGAGCAGCAGCGCCAGGCCCAGCGGCCACGGGTACAGCGCACTGACCGGCCGCACCGTGTGGCTGTTGCCCTGCACCGGTTCCAGCCGGTCGAGTTGCTGGTAGACCGCTTCCAGGTCATGGCGATTGCGCGCGCGGAAATAGCGGCCGCCGGTGGCCTCGGCAATCGCCTTCAGCGTGTCCTCGTCCAGGTCGGCGGACGGATTGATCTCCTGCTCGATACCGAACGGACCCTTCACCCGCATGCGGTCCGCACCGATGCCGATGGTATAGATGCGCAACCCGTTTTGTGCAGCCAGCTGTGCCGCCTTGCGCGGCGGCACCGTGCCGGCGGTATTCTGCCCGTCGGTGAGCAGCACCAGCACCGCCTCGCCACCGGGCGCCTTGCGCAGCCGCTTCACGGCCAGCCCGATGGCGTCGCCGATGGCGGTCTCGCGGCCGGCGACACCGATCACCGCTTCGTCGAGGAAATGCCGTACGGTCACGTGGTCGAAGGTCAGCGGCGACTGCAGGTAGGCCTGGCTGCCGAACAGGATCAGTCCGACGCGGTCACCGCTGCGCCGCTCCACGAATTCACCGGCCACCTGGCGCACCACGTCGAGCCGCGTCGCCGCGCTGCCATCGAGGGTGAGGTCCGGCGTCTCCATGCTGCCGGAGACGTCGATCGCCAGGATCAGGTTGCGGCCGCTTTGCGGCAGGCTGACCGGATCACCCAGCCACTGCGGCCGCGCCGCGGCGAGCAGCAGGCACAGCCAGGCCAGGCCGGCCAGCAACCGGCGCCGGCGGGTCGGCCCGGCCACGCGACGCGGGGCTGCCTCCACCGGCAGGCCGATGGCAAACGGGGCATACAGCGCACTGCCACCGGCCGCCGGCGCCGGTTTCCACCAGCGGCGCAGCAACCACGGCAACGGCAGGGTCAGCAACAGCCAGGGCCACGCCAGCTGGATCATGTGCGCCTCCGGCAGGTACGGCGGATCCATTGCTGCGCCAGTCCCAGCAGGGCCGCCCGATCGAACCGGCAGTCCGGTGCATACGGTCCCGTGGCCAGCACCCGGCCGGGTCCGTGCACAAAACCCGTCACCCCGGCTTCGAGAAAACGCAGCCAGTCCTCACCGCTCAGTGCGGCAACCTCGTTGCGTGGAAAACGCGCCAGCGCCACGCGCCGCAGCAGACGGTTCAGGTCCACGGCCAGACGCCGGTCGTCCGCGTTGTGCTGCAGGCTGCGCAGTTCCGCCAGCGCCGTACGACGCAGTGCGCCGCGCCGGTAGTACCACCAGCCCGCCGCCGCGGCGAGCAGCAGCAACACGGCAACCCCCCACCAGCCCGGTGCCGGCGGCCACCAGCCGACCGGTGCCGGCAGGTGCAGGGGACGCAGTGTGGCCAGCGGGTCGTTCATGCCGCCCGCCTGTGCCGCACCAGTCCACGCGCCAGCACCGGCCCCGGTACCGCATCCGTGGCCAGCGGGACCAGCGGGCAACCCAGCCGCCGCGCCAGCCGTTCCAGCCGTTCGCGCTGCCGGCCAAAGCGCTCGCGCCAGCGTGCGGCGATGGCGCTACTGTCCAGTTCCAGCAGCTGCCCCGGCACGCCGAGCCGGTAGCGTCCGGACGGTGGCGGCTCGGCCTCCAGCGGATCGAACAGCCAGACCAGCAGCACGTCATTGTGCCGCGTGAGCCGGCCCAGCGAACGCTCGCCCGCACTGCCCAGGGTCTGGAAATCGCTCAACACCGGGACCAGGCTGCCCGGGTGGGCGGTCTGCACCAGTCGCGCCAGTCCGTCATCCAGCAGCGCCGGCTGCAGCGCCTGCGGGGTGCGCGGCTGCAGATCCACCAGGGTCTTCAGCAGGACCAGTACCGCCTCGCGCCGCGGCAGGGCCGGGCGTACGGCATGCCCCTGTGCGCCGGCCACCACGCCACCGACACGATCCCCGGCGTGCTCCGCCGCCCAGGCCAGCAACGCCGCCGCACGCAGCGCCTGCGCCGACTTCAGCTGCCGGCTGCCAAACAGCATGCCCGGACCGAGATCGGCAAACACCAGCACCGGCCGGTCGCGTTCCTCGCGGTAGAGCCGGGTGTGCGGACGGCCACGGCGCGCCGTCACGCGCCAGTCGATGTCGCGCACCTCGTCACCCGCCTGGTAGACGCGCACCTCGTCGAATTCCAGCCCGCGGCCACGGTAGACCGAGCGGTACCCGCCGGCCTGCACCGACAGCGCCAGCCGGCGCGCACCCAGTTCCAGCGTGTGTGCGGCCGCACGTAGCCCGATGAGGTCAGCCAGGGACGGGAATACCGGAACGGTTTCAGGGCGCGGGGACACGGGCCAGCAGTTCCTCGATGAAACGCTGTGCGGTAATGCCGTCGGCCTGTGCCTCGTAGTCGAGCAGGATCCGGTGACGCAGGGTGTCGGGCGCAATCGCCTGCACATCCTCCGGGGTCACGAATTCACGCCCGGCCAGCCAGGCATGGGCACGTGCGGCGCGTTCCAGGCCGATGGCGCCACGCGGGCTTGCGCCCCAGCGCACCCAGCCGGTCAGCTCCGCCCCGTAGGCCGCCGGGTCCCGGCTGGCCTCGACCAGCGCCACGATGTAGTCCTCGACCGCCTCGGCCAGGTGCAACCGCAGGACCTCGTCACGGGCGGCGAAGACCAGCGCCTGGGCCAGCGTTTCACCCGGCTCCGTCGTCTCCGCCTCGCCCATGGCCTCGGCACGCACCAGGCGCAGGATATCGCGGCTGGCCGAACGCTCCGGATAGTCCACACGGATGTGGAACAGGAAGCGGTCGAGCTGGGCCTCCGGCAGCGGATAGGTGCCTTCCTGCTCGATCGGGTTCTGGGTCGCCATCACCAGGAACAGGGGCGGCAGGGGGTAGCTTTTCGCACCGACCGTCACCTGGCCCTCGCCCATCGCCTCCAGCAGCGCCGACTGCACCTTGGCCGGCGCGCGGTTGATCTCGTCGGCCAGCAGCAGGTTGTGGAAGATCGGTCCGTGCAGGAACCGGAAACTGCCGTCCTCGGGGCGGAACACGTCGCTGCCGGTCAGGTCCGCCGGCAACAGGTCGGGGGTGAACTGGATGCGATGGAAATCGGCCTGCAGCCCGGCGGCCAGCGCCTTGATGGCGCGGGTCTTGGCCAGGCCCGGCGCGCCTTCGACCAGCACGTGACCACCGCTCAACAGGGCAATCAGCAGCCGTTCCACCAGCGCCGGCTGGCCGATGATCCGGGCTTCCAGCTGTTGCTGCAAACGCCGGACCGCGGCCAGCGTGGTCTTTTCCGTCACCTGTACTGCGGATGTCACCGTTGCCGTCATGGCGCTTTCTCCTGTCCGGTAGTCGTGGTCTGCACGGGCGCTGCCGGTGTGGCACCGCCCGCATGGTCCTTTACCGCCGCCTGCGGTGGCGGCGTGTCCTGCCGTGTCGCGGCCTGCACCAGCCGGTCGCGCCCGGCGGCCTTGACCAGGTCATCCGCAACCGACGCAACCAGCCGGAAGTACTCGGGACGGGTCGAGCTCTTGAGCACGAAATCCTTGTCATGCTTGCCGATGCGGTATTCGGCCGTGCTGCCACCGTCCCGGGTCAGCGTCAACGTCAATGCCGGCTTGTCCAGGCCGTAGTCCGGTTTTGCCTCGCGCCCGAGCACCGCGGCGATGTTCAGCCCGGCCAGCTGGCCGGCCAGCGCATTGGCGCCCGCCTGGTTGACGGTCTCGCCTTCGGCCAGCCCGCTCGCGCCCCAGTGGGTCGCGGGCGGCGTTTGCGGCCTGTCTGCCGGCCGGTCCGTCTGCGGTTTTCCGGCCGTGGCCGCGTCCGGCTCCCGTTGCAGCGTGAGGCCGGCAAGCGCAATCGAGGTGATCGTGTCACGCGGCGTATGCAGCACGCCCTTGTCCTCCCAGTCCGCGGCCGAGACCGGTGCATCGTAGATACCGAACTGCGTGGTGTACACGGCGCTATCGTCGCTGCTGCGCGCGTGTACCTGGCGCAGGCCCGGCGAGGTGCCGAAGTAGAGCGTGGCGAGGGTGCTGTCGCCCTGTGCCAGCCGGATGCGGCGTTCGAAGTCCTTGTCGCTGACCTTGAAACGCTGTCGTGCCCCGCTGGTGGTGGCCACCGCCAGCCCGTGCTTCAGTCCTTCCAGGCGCTCCAGCAGCTGATCGACCTTGCTGCGATCCGCCGGAAAGTTTCCGGTACCCGGCAACACCCAGTCCGCCCCCTGCCTGGCCAGCACCAGCTGTTTCCTGTCCGGGCCGTCGATCACGATGCGGTCGATGCTGCGCCCGGCCAGGTCGAACAGCGGGGTGTCCGGACGCCTGGCCACCAGGTCCGGACCGGTATGACTCATGGCAATCGCCAGCAACAGTTGCGCGGCCAGCAGTACACCCAGATAGCGAATCATTTTCTGCATCGTTCAGACCTCCGCAAGGATCGTGCGATAACGGGCCCGGTCGGCGCTCCCGACCCGGCGCCGCCACAGCCACACCGCCAGCAGGCCCAGCAGGGCCAGGCCGTAATTCAGGTATTCCCAGAACAGCTGGGCATTGTGTTCCAGCGGCGCCAGGGTGCGGGCGAACTGTGCGCGGCTGCGGATGGCGAGCAGTCCCCGGTCCTCCAGTGACCAGTCGATGGCGTTCTGCAGGAATTCCACCGGCCGGGTATAGACCGTGCCCTGTCCCTCGGAGGCGAGGCTCAGCACCGTGTCATCCGCAAAGGTGGTCGAACTGACCAGGATGATGCGTGCCGACTCCGGCGAACGCTCGATTACGCTGGTGACCGGCTCCGGTGTATCCTCCCTGACCGCCTGTTTGATCGTCTTGCTGCCCGGCGCCGCGGCATCCTGGCCCTTCCCGGCCGGTCCGGCCAGCGGCGAGTCCTTGCCCTTGAAGTACGAATCGAAGCGCCCTTCCACCGCCACGGCCAGCAACTGCGCGCCGCGCTTGTCACCCGGCTTGAAACCGGTATCCGGCCAGCGGTGGTAGTCCGGCATGATGTCGGTGTCGCTGGACACCCAGCTTTGCGCGGAGGAATGCAACAGCTCGGTCACCTTGCGGGTCCCTTTCGGCGGTGTGACCACGCTGATCGGCGAGGCCCAGTTCAGCGTCAGTTGCCCGAGCGACGCGGTGATCGGGTTCGTGGCGTTCAACCCGTCACCACGGATATCGGGGAAGTGCGGATAGGGCAGCAACTGGATCTCGCGGATCGGGATACCACCCAGCCAGCGCTGTTCCGGCACCGGCAACGACGCGTTCTGCGGATCCAGCACCATGTCGGGCTCGATGACCAGTCCGTTGTGCCGCAGCCAGTCCTCCAGGCCGGAGGTCTGCCGGCTGGCCGTCAGCGTCGCGCCGACCTCGGCGTCGAACGGCGAGGTGGCCAGTACCACGCTGCCGCCCTGCATCAGGAACTGGTCGATGGCGAACACCTGCTTCCGGTCCAGGTCCTTCGGCGCCAGCACCAGCAGCAGGTCGGCATCCGCCGGCACATGGCCATCCTTGAGGTCGGTATCGCGGATGCGCATGTTGTCGGACAGCGCCCGGGTCAGGGCCTTGTACTGCTTGATGTCCGTACCCTGTTGCGGCGGCTTGACCACCGCAACCGTCTTGAGGAAACCCGGCGCCAGGCGTTGCACGGCGGCCTCGAGACTGCGCTTGAGTCCGGCGCGGTCGAGCTGTTCCGGCAACGGCACCTGCACGGACTGGCCTTCACCCTGCAGCACCATGTAGAACCAGAACGGCTTCGGGTCGAACAGGCTTGCCACCTGCGGCGCAAAGCCGTACTTGCGTTTCAGCTCACCGGCGAGCTTGCCGTCGCCCGCATCCGGATCCGTGAAACTCACGGTGAGCTTGTCGCCGGCCTGCTTTTTCATCTCGTCCAGCACGCCGTTGAGATCCTTGTGCAGGGCGACGAGCTGCTTCGGCAGCTTCGCATCCGGCGACAGGTAACCCGTGAAACTCACCTTGTGCGTCAGCGTATCGAACGGATTGCCGCCGGCCTGGTAGGCGGTCAGCACCTTGCGGATCGTGCGGGTGATGGCGTACTCGGGATTTTTCAGCACCACGTCGAGGTCCCGCTCGCTGCGCACCTTCACGTCGATCAGGTCACGGTAGCCAAGCACCTCGTGCTGGTCACCGTAGGACACCAGGATATTGAAATAGGAGTTGACCACCCCCGCCTCGTACTTGCTTGCCATCTGGAACGGGACCGGCTTGATGCCGTACCGGGAGGCAGCCTCCTCCTCGACCGCCTGGTCATCGTGCGGGTCGACGAATTCCACCTGCACACGGCCCTTGCCCGCCACCGCGTATTCCTCCAGCAGGTCGCGCAGCTGCGGCACCAGCGGCGCCAGCAGCGGGTGGGTTTTGGCGGAGAAATAGCCACGGATCAGCAACGGCTCCTGCAGCTCGGACAGGTATTGCCGGGTCGCATCGGACAGCGAATAGATGTGGCCCTGCGTGATATCCGCGCGCGCCCAGGTCACCGGTGCCAGCCACAGGTTGCCGGCGATGAAGTTGGCCACCGCCAGCCCGACCAGCCAGCCCCACTGGCGATGCCGGGCCGTGGCCGGGTTGCCCGCCCAGCGCAGGCGCTCCAGCGAGAACAGGTTGAGCGTGAGGAACACACCCACCAGAGACAGGTAGTAGTACAGGTCGCGCAGGTCGAGTACGCCGCGTGTGATCGAGGCAAAGCGCGAGCCGGTGCCCAGCAGTTCCAGTACCGAGCCGACATGGTGCCCGAACAGCGATACCAGCATGGGCGAGCCCAGCAGGTAGAACAGGCCGCACACCAGCACGGTCAGGATCAGCGCAACGATCGGATTGTCGGTGCGCGCGCTCATGTACAGCCCGATCGCGACATAGGCCGCGGCCAGGAACAGGGTTGCGACGTAACCACCGATCACCGGACCCCAGTCGAGCGGTCCGAGGTGCGCGACCGTCAGTGGCAGCGGCACCGTCAGCAGCAGGGCGACACCGACCAGCGCAAGCCCGGCGAGGAACTTGCCCAGCACCAGGTGCACGGGACGCACCGGGCTGGTCAGCAGGTTTTCCAGCGTCCCGGAACGGCGCTCCTCGGACCACGCGCGCATGGTCAGCGCCGCCACCAGGAAGATGAGCAGCACCGGCATCCACTGGAACAGCGGTCGCACGTCGGCGATATTGCGGGCAAAGAAGGTTTCGACCCAGAAAAAGACAAACAGCGTGACGGCCAGGAAGGCACCGAGGAACAGGAAGGCGGCCGGTGAAGCAAAGAACCCGGCGAACTCGCGGCGCGCAATGCGCAGCACTCTATCCATGCTGCACCTCCTGTGCCGGCGCGACCTCGTTGACCTGGGCAAACACCGATTCCAGGTCGCGCTGTTCGGCCTGCAGCGCATACAGGCTGCGGCCGGCGGCCGTCAGCGCGTTCACCACCTGCGGCGCAACGCTCTCGGCGGCATCCAGTGCGTAGGTCCAGCGGCCGTCGGCGTGATCCCGCACCTCGACACCGGAGACGCCGTTGACGGCGGCCAGCGAATCCGCCGCCTCGCCGTCCACACTGACCAGCAGGCGCCGGCCCCGGCGCAGTTCGTCGAGCCGCGCATCCACCGCCAGCCGGCCTGCACGCAGGATCAGCACGCGTTCACAGACCGCCTGCACCTCGGGCAGGATGTGGGTGGACACCACGACCGTCGCGCTCTCCGCCAGTTGCCGGATAAGTTCGCGCATGTGCAGGATCTGGGTGGGATCGAGTCCGTTGGTCGGTTCGTCCAGGATGACGATGTCCGGCGCATGCAGGATCGCCTGCGCCACCCCGACCCGCTGGCGGTAGCCGCGCGACAGGGTCTGGATGGGGAGCATTGCCTTGTCCTGCAGGGCGGTGCGGCGGATCGCCTGTGCGATGGCGTGGCCGCGCTGTCCCGCCTCGATGCCGTGCAGGCTGGCATGATAGTCGAGGAAATCGATGACGGTCATTTCCGGGTAGACCGGGCAGTTCTCCGGCAGGTAGCCGATGCGCTGCTGGATTGCGCGGGTATCGCGACCGATCTCGAGCTGGTCCACGCGGATGCTGCCCGAGGAGGGCTCCAGAAAGCCGGTCAGCATCTTCATGATAGTGGTCTTGCCTGCGCCGTTGTGGCCGAGCAGGCCCACGACCTCGCCGTGCTCGATGCGGAACGACACGTCGTCGACGGCGAGGAGATCGCCGTAACGACGGGTCAGGTGTTCAACCTGGATCATGCTAGGCCCCTTGTTGTGACAGGCATCACACTGCGCCGAATCCGGCAGCGGGCGACGCTGCCGCAATCAGGCCTGTGCCGCCTGAATGGTTAATCCATAAATCCTCGCAGACAGGAACGTCGTTCAGGAAAAACCGGCATCAAGGACACAGCGGCGGCCGGCACGGGCGTGCATGCCCGCGGCCCCCCTGCGTTGATACGCATTTTTCGCTCGGTGCAACGTGTTGCCTGTATGCACGGGAAACGCTGAATGGAGTTCCGGGGGCGGAAAAAGTTCCCGCGG
>CAZMAK010000075.1:0-10927 GCA_964564245.1 uncultured Ectothiorhodospiraceae bacterium
GTGCATAGTGAAAGACATACTGATAGTGCAACGAATTTATATGGGACAGTAGTGACATAAACTACAAAAGAAAACGGCCCCGAAGGGCCGTTCATGTTGATTTTGTTATGCCACTTTCCTGCGTCTGGCTATCTTGATCAATCCCGGCAGGCCGGAGCCGAACAGCCAGACGGCAGGAGGAACCGGCACGACCGAAGCAGACGATGAGAAACTGAACGCCTGGCCGCTTTGGTTCAATGTCAGTGCAAAATCACCGTCTGTATCATCGAAACCGCTGATGGATGCCATACCGGTTCCCTCCAGTGAAACAGTATAAGCGGGCGGGCTGGATGCGCCGGATTTTGTAAAAAATTTAAAATTTCATAGAGGATTCTTGAATATCTTACAAATTCGGTACGTCCGTTTCGGGTCGAACCCGGCTGTAGGCATTTTCACTCCCGGTGTCTGCTGTCCATTCCATACCGGACATGTTCTTCTGACAGGCAGGATCAGACGTCTCTGCATGGCAGTCACAGGCATCATTTCGCCTCTCGCTGCTGGACCGCCAGGCCGGCCTGCGCGGCTGCCAGGAACTGTTCGTAGGGCATGGCGCCGTCGACGCGGTGCTGCTCGCTGAAGAATACCGTGGGTGTGGCGCGCACCGCGTACTTGCCGGCCGCTGCAAGATGTTCCTGCAGTGCCCGCGCGATGTGCGGGTCCGTCCAGGCCTGTTCCACCCGCTCGTCGGGCAGACCACATTCCCCGGCCAGCTGCCGTAGTACTACCTCATCGCCGATGTCCCGCCCTTCCGTGAAGTATGCCTCGAACAGGCGCCGGTGCAGGCGGTAGAACACCTCGGCCCCGGCATGCTTGGCGGCTTCAGCCAGTTGCAGGGCCTTGCGTGAATTGGCGTTACGTTCCGGCTGGCGCAGGGTGACGCCCTCCTCTGCCGCCAGCTGCTGCAGGTTGCCCATCATCTGCTGCCAGCGCTCGGTGCTGTAGCCCAGCGCACTGACCGGCACCCCCTGCGGCGGCGTCTCGGGATGGATTTCCACCAGCATCCAGTTGATTTTCAGGTCGAATTGATCGCGCAGGCGCGCCAGGCGCAGGTCACCGATGTAGCAGAACGGACAGATATAGTCGGAGAACACCGAGGCCAGCAGTACGGGTTTGGCGGATGCCGTCATATCACCCCCGAAATGATCCCTCCCGAAACGGGAGGGATCAGGTTTTCCGGCCGCCACCGGGGTAGCGGTCGAGAGCGCTGGGAGTCGTCAGTCCGTCTGCGACTGCAGCAACAGGTTCACGCGGTTGACGAACGCCACCGGATCCTCCAGCTGACCTCCCTCACTGAGCAGGGCCTCGTCGAACAGGATGGCGGACCAGTCCGAGAGCGTTGCCGGGTCGCTCACTGACTTGAGGCGGCAGACCAGCGGATGCCCCGGATTGATCTCCAGTACCGGTCGGCTCACCGGCACCTCGTGCCCGGCCTGCTTCAGCAATTGCTGCATGTGTACCGCCATGTCGTGTTCACCGGCCACCAGGCAGGACGGGGAGTCGGTCAGGCGCCGGCTGATACGGACCTCGCTGACGCGCTCGCCCAGCGCCTCCTGCATCTGCTTCACCAGGTCGGCGTATTCGCCCTCGGTCTTCTTCGCCTCCGCCTTTTCCTGATCGTCCGCCAGCTTGTCCAGGTCCAGCTCGCCGCGCGCCACCGAGGCCAGCGGCTTGCCGCTGTATTCAGCAAGGTGCGCAACCAGCCATTCGTCCACCCGGTCGGACAGCAGCAGCACCTCGATACCCTTGCGCCGGAAGATCTGCAGGTGGGGGCTGCCCTTTGCCGCCGTCCAGTTGTCTGCCGTGACGTAGAAGATCTTTTCCTGCCCCTCCTTCATGCGGCCGATGTAGTCGTCCAGCGAAACGGACTGCTCGTCACTATCCGTATGGGTACTGGCAAACCGCAGCAGTTTCGCGATGCGCTCGCGGTTGGCGAAGTCCTCACCCGGCCCTTCCTTGAGTACCCGGCCGAACTGTTTCCAGAATTCTGCATAGCGTTCCGGCTCGTTGTCCGCCATGGATTCCAGCAGGCCCAGCACCTTCTTCACCGAGCCGCCCCGAATGGTTTCGATCAGCTTGTTGTGCTGCAGGATCTCGCGCGACACGTTCAGCGGCAGGTCACTGGAATCCACCAGCCCGCGCACGAAACGCAGGTAGTAGGGCATCAGCTGTTCGGCGTCGTCCATGATGAACACGCGCCGCACGTACAGCTTGATACCGTGCCGGCTGTCGCGGTCGTACAGGTCGAACGGCGCGCGTGCCGGAATGTAGAACAGCGAGGTATAGGATTGCGCCCCCTCGACGTGACTGTGCACCCACTGCATCGGCGCATCGAAATCATGCGCAACGTGCTTGTAGAACTCGGTGTATTCCTCGTCGGAGATCTCGTTGCGCGGCCGCGCCCACAGCGCGGAGGCCTTGTTCACCGCTTCGTATTCCGGCGCCTGCTCCTCCTCGTCCTTGCCGGTCGCGGCCTTCTTCATCTCGATCGGCAACGGGATGTGGTCGGAATACTTGTGAATGATATTGCGCAGGCGATAGTCGTCGAGGAACTCGTCCTCGCCCTCGCGCAGGTGCAGCACCACCTCGGTGCCGCGCACCGCGCGCTCGACCGTCTCCAGTATGTAGCTGCCGTCTCCGCCCGAACTCCAGCGCACGCCCTGCTCTGCCGGCAGGCCGGCCCGGCGCGTGGTGAGGGTAACCTTGTCCGCGACGATGAAGGCGGAATAGAAACCGACGCCGAACTGGCCGATCAGCTGGGTGTCCCTTGCCTGGTCGCCGGTGAGTGATTCGAAGAACTGGCGGGTGCCGGATTTGGCGATCGTGCCGATATTCTCGACCACCTCGTCGCGCGACATGCCGACGCCGGTATCGGTCACGGTCACGGTGCGTGCCGCCCTGTCGTAGTCGACACGGATCAGCAGGCGGGTGTCGCCGTCGTACAGGCCGTCGTTGGCCAGCGCCTCGAAGCGCAGCTTGTCACAGGCGTCGGAACCGTTCGAAACCAGTTCGCGCAGGAAGATTTCCTTGTTGGAGTACAGCGAGTGGATCATGAGGTGCAGCAGCTGCTTCACCTCGGCCTGGAATTCCAGGGTTTCCTTTTGTGTATCAACCGACATGCATGGGTCTCCTTCTGATAACAGCCTGCAAGGCAGATGGGGGCGGATCAGCGTGGTTCAAGGTCCAGCGGTGCACCTTCATGCAGCAGCAACCAGCGTTTGCGCTGTAACTCCCGCCCCGCCGTGCGACCGCCATAGCCACCGATGCCACCGGCACCGACCACCCGGTGACAGGGCACGATGACGGGCACCGGGTTGCAGCGGCAGGCATTGCCGACGGCGCGCGCACCGCTGCCAAGCTGCGCGGCCAGCTCACCGTAGGTACGCACCTCACCGCCCGGGATGGCCTGCAACGCCCGCCACACCCGTTGCTGGAAGGCCGTGCCGTTCAGCTGCACCGGCAGGTGGAACGCCTCGCCTGCGTGACGGAAGTAGCGTTCCAGCGCACGCGTCACGCGGTGCGCCGCCGGCGTCGTTGCCGCACGGGCACGGGTCTGTGCCGGCAGAAAGTCGATGGCGCTGATGGCATCACCGGCCAGTTCAACGCCCAGCCTGCCCAGTGGAGAATCCATGATCACTGCGTAGGAATCCGTCATGTTCATCACCCCCGTCCATAAACAAAAACGGGCATCCACTGGTGGATGCCCGTCTGCTGGTACTTCATCCGCGTCGCCCTGTGCTCAGGAGAGCTTTTCCTTGATGCGGGCCGACTTGCCGGACAGCTCGCGCAGGTAGTAGAGCTTGGCGCGGCGCACGTCGCCCCTGCGCTTGACCCTGATCGAGCCGATCGAGCTGCTGTGGGTCTGGAACACGCGCTCGACGCCCTCGCCATGGGAAATCTTGCGCACGGTGAAGGCGGAATTCATGCCGCGGTTGCGCTTGGCGATGACGACACCTTCAAACGCCTGCAAACGCTCGCGCTCGCCTTCCTTCACCTTCACCTCCACGACCACGGTGTCACCGGTACTGAAATCCGGAATATCCTGGCGTAACTGTTCCTGCTCAAGCTGTTCGATGATGTTGCTCATGGCTCAATCCTCTGTTTCCCAATATAGGCCATTGATCACTCAATTGCCCGGCTTGTGTTCATTGATGAATTCATCCAGCAATGTCTGTTGCTCGTCACTCAATGTCAGCCCCGCCAGCAGATCCGGGCGGCGCTGCCAGGTCCTGCCCAGCGCCTGTTTCTGCCGCCAGCGCCGGATTTCCGCGTGGTGGCCGCCGAGCAACGCCTCCGGCACCCGCAGGCCTTCGATCTGCTCCGGACGTGTGTAGTGCGGATAATCCAGCAGGCCGTCCATAAAGGAGTCCTCCTGCGCGGAATCCGCGTCACCCAGCGCGCCCGGCAGCAGGCGTGTCACGGCATCCATGATCACCAGTGCCGGCAGTTCCCCGCCACTCAGCACGAAGTCGCCGAGGGAAAGCTCCTCGTCGATCTCCAGCGCAATGACGCGCTCGTCGATCCCTTCATAGCGCCCGGCCACCAGGATGCACCGTTCCAGCCCCGCCAGCCTGCGTGCCCGGTCCTGGGTGAAGCGGTTACCCTGCGGCGACAGGTAGATCACCGGGGCCGCCGGGCCGGCCGCACGTGCCGCGCGGATCGCCGCGACCAGCGGCTGCACCTGCATCACCATGCCGGGCCCGCCACCGTAGGGCCGGTCGTCCACATTGCGGTGCCGGTCGGTGGTGAAATCCCGCGGATTCCACGTCACCAGTTCCAGCAGGCCCTGGGCAAGCGCACGGCCCTGTATTCCGTATTCGCTGTGTCCGCGCAGCATCTCCGGAAACAGCGTGACCACGTCGATGCGCATCGTCGCGTCGGTCAGAAATCGGGGTCCCAGTCGACCCGGATCTGCCCGGCCGCCAGGTCCACCGTATGGACCACCTGGCCGGGGATATAGGGCACCAGGTATTCCTGTTCGCCCTGCACCACCAGCACGTCGTTCGACCCGGTCTCGAACAGGTGATCGACCCGCCCCAGCTCCCTGCCAGACAGGGTGATCACCCGGAGCCCGGTCAGATCACTCCAGTAATACTCGTTGCTGCCGGTCGCCGGGAGCCGGCTGCGGGGGATACCGATCTCCGTGCCGTTCCAGCCGGCGGCGCCGTCGCGGTCGTCACAACCTTCCAGCTGCACCACCAGCCCCTTGCCCTGCACCCGGCCCTGGACCACCCCGGTCTCCTGCCAGTCGCCACCGGGTCGCCGCAGGTACCATCTGGCGTAATTCAGCAAACCGCCCTGCTGCTCGGTGTAGGGCATGACATGGACCCAGCCCCTGATGCCGAAGGGCGCGGCAATGTGACCCATCACCAGGATCCGGTCGGCCGCCGCGTCACCAGACCTGTCTTCGCCGGACATACCGCCAACCGGAGAACCGGTCTTACAGCGCCGGTTGCTCCTTCAACAGCTGCGCCACCCGCTCGGAGACCTGTGCGCCCTGCCCGGTCCAGTGGGCGGCACGCGCACTGTCGATGCGCAGGCGGACTTCGCCACCGGTTGCCACCGGGTTGAAGAAGCCGATCCGCTCGATGTAGCGCCCGTCACGGCGATTGCGGCTGTCGGTTACCACGATGTGGTAGAACGGGCGCTTCTTGGCCCCGCTGCGTGACATTCTGATCGTCACCATATCAAAGCTGTCCTCTGCAAGATTGGTCCCCACGCATGCGCTGCAGGGAAATACCTGTTTAAAGCCGCGCAATTCTACGCGAATCCTGGGAAAAGTGAAGGGATGACACGGAATTATGCAGTCCCGCCGGGCCGGCCCGGGAAACTGTCGGCATCTCTCTCCATGTCGAAATTGGTTACAAACCGCCCGGGCACCGGGCACCCGCCCCCAACACGGTTTTATCTTTCTGTTTTACATTGTGATTCCGAGATTGCTCCCGGCTGTCGAGAGGAAATCATATGTCGGAATTCCTTACGAATACACTGCCGGCGACCCGGGGCCTGGATCAAGCGAATATATTTATATTTAAATTACAATGGATTGCCGATTCTGGCACCGCAATTGCACTATTCACGTCGAGCGCAGAAGAAGGACAACCGGGGGGGTAGTGGACCTGGCACAAGACAAGAACAAGAGCTCATTGCACAGTAAATGCAGGTTTGCGCAGCGGTATTTTATAACCATAAGGACAAATCAAAAGACCAATAACAAGCAAAATATCCGGATTGCGCAGTGTTTGACGGTGGCCCAGGCCACCGTTTTTATTGTTCAGCACCGGATCAGAACGGCATCCCCATCGGGCCCTTGCCCTTCATGCCACGCAACAGCTTTGCCATTCCGCCCTTCGACATCTTCTTCATCATCTTCTGCATCTGCATATGCTGCTTGAGCAGGCGGTTGACGTCCTGCACCTGGGTTCCGGAACCGGACGCGATCCGGCGCCGCCGTGAGCCATTGATCACGCCGGGGAAACTGCGTTCCTGCCGGGTCATGGAATTGATGATGGCCTTCATTTGGTGGATCTGGCCGTCGTCGGCCACCACGTTCTTCGGCAGCTGCCCCATCCCCGGCAACTTGTCCATGAGGCCGGCCAGCCCGCCCATGTTCAGCATCTGGTCCAGCTGGTCGCGGAAATCATTCATGTCGAAGCCCTTGCCGCCGGCAATCTTCTTCGTCAGCCGGGCGACCGCTTCCTGGTCGACCTTCTGGTGCGCCTCCTCGACCAGGCTGAGCACATCGCCCATGCCGAGGATACGCGAGGCCACCCGGTCCGGATGAAAGGCCTCCAGTGCCGCGGTCTTTTCCCCGACACCGAGAAACTTGACCGGCTTGCCGGTGATCGCACGAATGGACAGGGCGGCGCCGCCACGCGCATCACCATCGGTCTTGGTCAGCACCACACCGGTCAGCGGCAGGGCCTCGTTGAAGGTGCGCGCGGTGTTGGCCGCGTCCTGGCCGGTCATGCTGTCCACCACGAACAGGGTCTCTACCGGCTGCACGGCCGCGTGTATGCGCCGGATCTCGTCCATCATCGCGGTATCGATGTGCAGGCGTCCGGCGGTATCGACAATCACCACGTCGAACATCTGCCTGCGTGCCTGCGCAATTGCGTCCGTCGCGATCGTGACCGGATCCTGGTCGGGCCGGCTCGGGAAAAACTCCACACCCACTTCACCGGCCAGCGTCTGCAACTGGTCGATCGCCGCCGGCCGGTAGATGTCGCAGCTGACCACCAGTACGGATTTCTTTTCGCGTTCGCGCAGCCGGCGCGCCAGTTTCGCCGTGCTGGTGGTCTTGCCGGAACCCTGCAGGCCGGCCATCAGGATGACGGCCGGCGGTCGCACGTTCAGGTTCAGCGCGTCATTGGCATCGCCCATGACGTGCACCAGCTCATCGTGCACCACCTTGACCAGCACCTGGCCCGGCGTGAGGCTCTTGAGCACGTCCCGGCCCATGGCCTGTTCACGCACCCGTTCGATGAAGTCCCGGACCACCGGCAGTGCGACATCGGCCTCCAGCAGCGCCATGCGCACATCGCGCAGCGCATCCCGGATGTTGTCCTCGCTCAGGCGTCCCTGCCCGCGCAGGTTACGAATGGTCCTGGAGAGTCGGTCGGTCAGATTGTCGAACATGATGTGGGTTCCCGCAGTATTCCGGCGCTTCACAGGCCCGCCATTATAACGGGAATCCGTTGCCGCGGCAGGGCGCCGCCGTACCACTTCAATGCCCGCGGCAGTTGTGCGATCATGCCGCCCATGACTGCACACCTGCCCGCCCTGCTTGCGCTTGTACTTTACCTGCTGTCCACCGTGCAACTGGCCACCCGTCTCGCTCGCGGCGGCCGGGCGCTGCACTGCCAGCGCCGGCAGATACTGCTGACGGGGTTCGGCGCCGCGTTGATCCATGCCGGCTTTCTCTATCCCGGCATCATGACCCCCCATGGACTCAACCTGGCATTCTTTTACTCGGTATCGCTGGTCGCCGTCACCATGGCGCTGCTGGTGCTGGGTTCCTCGCTGTTCCAGCCGGTGGAGAACCTGGGGATCGCGGTGTTCCCGCTGGCGGCCGCGAGCATCGTCCTGGTACTGGTATTCCCCGCACATCACCTCGTCACGGACGCCTCGTCCTGGCAGCTGGATACCCATATCCTCATTTCACTGCTGGCCTACTGTGTACTCGGGCTGGCGGCCCTGCAGGCCGTTCTGCTCACCATCCAGGACCGCCACCTGCGCAACCACCAGCCGGGCGGATTCATCCGCACATTGCCGCCGCTGGCGGTCATGGAGTCGCTGCTGTTCGAGATGATCGGTACCGGATTCGCGCTGCTCACCCTGTCGCTGGTCACCGGGACCCTGTTTCTGGAAGATATCTTCGCCCAGCACCTGGTGCACAAGACCACCCTGTCGATTATCGCCTGGGTGGTCTTCGCCATCCTGCTGTGGGGTCGCTGGCGCTTCGGCTGGCGCGGGCGCACTGCACTGCGCTGGACCATCGGCGGCTTCATTTTCCTGATGCTCGCCTATTTCGGCAGCAAGTTCGTACTGGAACTGGTCCTGCACCGCTGAGCCGCCGCGCGCCTGACAAGGCGCGGGGTTTTCCGTACACTACAGTCTCTTACCCTGACCGGAGGCTGTCCCCGTTTGGACGACATCCCGCTATCCGCACTGCTGGCAGCACTGCTGTTCCTGATCCTGCTCTCTGCCTTCTTCTCCGGCTCCGAAACCGGGCTGTTGACGCTGAACCGCTACCGCCTGCGTCACCTCGCCGAACAGGGCCACCCCGGCGCCATGCGCGCACAGAAACTGCTGGAGCGCCAGGATCGCCTGATCGGCCTGATCCTGCTCGGCAACAACTTCGTCAACATCCTCGCCTCCACGCTGATGACGCTGATCGCCCTGCGCATCAACAACGACGCCGGCTTTATCTTTGCCGCCGGCATGCTGCTGACCGTTGTCGTGCTGCTGTTCGCCGAGGTCACACCGAAGACCCTGGCCGCCCTGCACCCGGAACGGATCGCCTTCCCGGCCGCCTATGTCTACGTGCCGCTGCTGTGGGTGATGTACCCGTTCGTGCGGGTCATCAACGGCGTGGCCAACGGCCTGCTGCACCTGTTCGGCATCCGGCCGGAACATGGCACCTCGCAGGCGCTCACCCGCGAGGAGCTGCGCACCGTGGTCATGGAGGCCGGTGCAATGATCCCGGAACGCCACCAGTCGATGCTGCTCAACCTGATCGACCTGGAAAACGTCACCGTGGAAGACATCATGGTACCGCGCAGCGAGATCACCGGCATCGACATCAACGAGGACTGGGACGTCATCGCCAAGACCCTGGGGGACAGCCAGTACACCCGGATGCCGCTGTATCGAGAGAACATCGATCACGTCATCGGTATCCTGCACATGCGCGACGTGCTGCCGCTGCTGTACCGTGGCGAACTCGACCACACCGCCCTCGAGCGCACCGCGCGTGAACCCTATTTCATTCCCGAGACCACCTCACTCAACCGGCTGCTGCTGAACCTGCAGCACGAACGCCGCCGCATCGGCTTCGCCGTGGACGAATACGGCGACATCCAGGGCCTGGTCACCATGGAAGACCTGCTGGAGGAGATCGTCGGTGAGTTCACCTCGGACCCCTCCGCACACTTCGAGGATATCCGGTCCGAAGAGGACGGCACCTGGCTGGTGGACGGGTCGGTCAGCATACGCACCCTGAATAACGTCCTGAAGTTGAACCTGCCCATCGACGGGCCCAAGACGCTGAACGGCCTGATCATCGAGGAACTGGAGATGATCCCGGAGAGCAACACCAGCCTGCTGCTGGACGGCCATCCGGTCGACATCCTGCAGACCCGGGAGAACATGGTGAAAACGGTACGCATTCACCCTGCCTGGCAGCGCACGGGTGCGTCCCGGACGGATACCACTGACACATGAAACTCCTGTTCAACCTCGAGGTGATCGACGGCAACCGCATCAGGGCGCAGCCGAGCGATTATCTGAAATCGCTGCCGCGTGAACAGCAGATCAACGCGGTCAGTGAATTTCTCGAATGGGCGCAACGCGAGGCACGCGAGAACCGCGACCTGCAGGCACGCGCCGAGGCCGAGATCGGCATTGCCACGGCGCGTGAATTCCTGGACGGACTGGAACAGCAGCCCCGAATCATCACCGACAGCAGCGGGAGACCGGACCATGAGTGACGAGAACCACAAGACCGATGAAGAGTGGCGTGCGGAACTGACACCGGAACAGTACCAGGTCACCCGCCAGCATGGCACGGAACGGCCGTTCACCGGCAAATACCTGGACTGCAAGGACGACGGCACCTACACCTGCGTGTGCTGCGGCGCCGAACTGTTTCGCTCCGCGGACAAGTTCGACTCCGGCAGCGGCTGGCCCAGTTTCGTGCGCATGGGCAACAGTGCGAATATCCGCACCCGTACCGACACCAGTCACGGCATGGTGCGCACCGAGGTGCTGTGTGCCCGCTGCGACGCGCACCTGGGACATGTGTTCGATGACGGCCCGGCCCCGACCGGACAGCGCTTCTGCATCAATTCGGTGTCGCTGGATTTCACGAAGACCTGATTACCTGCATCGCCCGGCAGCCCGGGCGGATATGGCCGTCACCCGGGCAATCCTGGAAACCGGACATCGGTTGCACCCGCAGCGACGTTCATATTCGTGATTCATCGACTCATCATCGACTAAGGAATCCCTGATTAATTCGTCATTGCGAGGAACGCAGTGACGAAGCAATCTCCAACTGACTGATCTCATGGCATGCGATTGCTTCGCTGTGCTCGCAATGACGGGAATTTCCGGTTTAATCAGAGGTTCCCTAATATTATTGTATTCGTACATGATCACAATCGAACCT
>CAZMAK010000076.1:0-10793 GCA_964564245.1 uncultured Ectothiorhodospiraceae bacterium
CAGAACCAGCGGTAGGCAAAGCGGCTGGAACCACTGCAAGGCATCAATCCGAAGAGCTTGATATTGTCGGTGCTAACGCGACTGCATACCGGTAATTTCACGGATTGCGGGAACTAGCAGTGGTGCAGTCACAACCAGTAACACGAGACAACGACCGGCAGTGGTCACCAGGTCCTGCTGCCAGGTTTCCGGTCGGTCCGGAAAAACCCACCATGCAAGCGCCAGCGCAGCTGTCAGCAGGACAACCAGGCCGGCATTCCACACAGCGTAACGCAACCTGCGGTGGAAGGGCATGGCCAGTGCCCGCAACGAGGCCGTGATCACCAGCGCACTGGATGCGGTGATTCCAAGGCCAGTCGACAACGCAATTTCTACGTAGCCGCCGCCCCGTTGCAGGGTATACGTGACCGTGAGCACGGCCATGATGACCGCAAGGCTCCGTATTGCCAGCAGTGCCCGCTGGTGTCCGAGTGTGATCAGAAAGTTGACCGGGATCGATCCCAGCATTGAGACGAAGGTAAAAAACACAAGTATCCTACCCGGCTCGATGGCGGCGGAGTAATCCGGCAGCAGCCAGCGTATCGGCAGGTGCAGGAGCAGGCAGGCCGTGCCCGCGACCGGCAGCATTGTCCGCGCGAACAGCAGGGCGCTCTTTTCCATAACCGAAGCAAGCTCCTCGCTCGTGGCGCGTGATCCCAGTACCGTCATGAGATGAGGACGCAGCACGCTGGCGAGTGCAGCCGGTACCAGTAATATGGCGCCGGTGAAATAACTCTGGATGGAGTAAATGCCAAGGTCTTTCCCGCCGAGGTGGAGCCAGATCAGCAGGCGATCGATGGACCATAACAAAGTCAGCAACAGGGTAGATGCGAGTATCGGGAATCCTGTGAGGATCAGCTCTCTGGCGATTTCCGGCGACCACCGCGGGCGCGCATCGATCGGGCCGATGATTACAGCGACACCAATGGTAAGGGCATAGGACAACACAACCGCGACGAGAAACCCGTTCAGACCGGCCTGCCAGACACCGGTGATCCCGGCGACCGTCGACAGTACAGCGAACATTAAGGTCAGGGAACTGGAAAGGGCAAATTTCCTCTGAGAATTCAGAGACTTCTGACTGAAGCGAAAGGTCTGGGCCAGAACGAGCAGGCAGGCGAACAGCGCCCACCAGCTGGTCCTGCCGTCGGGGTAACGAAATACGAGGACGGTGGATGCCGCGCACGCAGCGACCAGCGCCGCAACCAGATTGATGGCGGAGGCGACACCACGGTACAGCCGGGCTCTTTCCGGATCGCCAGTCGAGTCAGCGTAGGGTACATGCTGGAGCATGCCGTCCCTGACGCCCAGCTGGGCCAGGTTGCTGTAGCCGTTGAGCAGGCGCATTGCGCTCCATACACCAAAGATGGCGGGGCCGAGCAGGTGGGCGGCAATGAGGCCGCGTACCAGAAACAGGCATTCAGCCAGATAGCGGGATGCGGTTACGTAGGAAAATTGGACAAGCAGGCGTTGCTTCATTGTGGCTGGCGAAGAATCCGCCGGTAGTGTTCTTCGTATCTCGCCGCGATTCTTTCCCAGGAGAATTCCTGGATATGTTGCAGTGATTGTTGCCGCAGGGTTTCTATTCGTTGCTCATCCGCCAGCAGTCCGGCAAGTGCGTTTGCCAGGTCGCAGACTGATCCCGGTTCAACCAGCAGACCGGCTTCTCCCACCACTTCCGAGCAGCCGGAGCCCTTCGTGGTGATAATCGCACAGCCGCCTTTCAGCGCCTCGAGGAGCACCACGGGGAAATTTTCCCGCGAGGAGGGCAGGACGAAAATCCGGGCGGATTCATACAGGGCGGGCAGCTGTGTCTTGTCTACATGGCCGAGGAAGTGCGCCGTCACTCCGAGTTCCCCTGCCAGTACCTTCGCGGCCTTGAGGTACGGTCCATCACCCGCGATGACCAGTTCCCAGTCTGTGTCGAGTTTCGCATAGGCGCGCAGCAGCACATCCACGCCCTTACGCTCGAAGATCCTCGAAACCATCATGATCCGGTTTTTCGGCTGAGCCGGGCCGCGCTCCGGCAGGTGTATGCCGTTCGGTATGACCTCCATTTCCCGGGGATCGGCATGCGTTTTCAGCAGGTTTCCCATGTATGTGGTCGGTGTCACGATCGAGCGGCTGGACCTGACAATGCGTTTCCACACCGGCCGGATCAGGAGGTGGGCAAGGCTGAAGCGATCCGGGTTATAGCCAGGGACATCCGAGCCGTGTACCGTGATGAGATAGGGCAGGCCGGTTTTCGTGGCGAGCAGATAGCAAACCAGGCCTGACGGAACAATAAAATGACAATGTACCAGGTCGTAGGCCGTATTCCCGGACAACTCGACTGCCTTGTGTATGGCAGGAAGAATTCCGCTAAGCATCTCGAGCGTGGTCGTGTAATGTACGTGGCGACGCAGGCAGCGGGTGCGATGGATGTTCACGCCGTTGCGCTGCTCCTCGACCGGAAGATCCGCGAACTGTGACGTGACGAGATCGACGTGATGTCCCCTGGCCACCAGGGACTCGCACAGACCCTCGCATACGGGTGAGCCGCCTCCCCCCAGTGGCGGGTACTCGTAGCAAATTGTCAGGATATTCATGCCGGGTGGTGCGGCCGGCAGCGGTTCTCGACCACACGGAACTTCCGACCAGGGTTCCCTGTTAATGTTCGTTTCAATATAACGCGAATTTCTGTTTCCAGTCCAACCAGGGAATCCATTGCGCCTCGAATAGAAAACTCGAGCGACTCCCTTGATTCCCTGCTGCCCTCGACTTCCACACGGATTTTTCCTGGCTGCTCCTGGATGACGCGGTAGCGTCGTATGCCGACCAGCGGTTCAAGCGCCAGCGTGACCTCGTACGGCGAGACAGTCCTGCCATTCGCGAGCCGGAGGCAATCCACCAACCGGCCGTCGATATTCGCCAGTGTGCGCAGGCTGCGTCCACAGCCGCATAATGTGGCCGGGCCGAACCGTGCCAGGTCCCCGGTTTCGTAACGCAGGAATGGCGTCGCCCGCAGTTCAAGGTTCGTCATGACCAGTCGGCCGTTGTACGCGTCGTTGCTGTCATAGATGACTTCTGCATGACAGGTATCTTCCGCGATGTGCATCCTGCCTGCTTCCCGGCATTCCCACCCGATAATACCGATCTCGGTCATGCCGAAAAACTCGCACACGCGCGTGTTAAAGGCGCTGCCGATCAGTTCCCGGTCCGCGATGCCCAGCGATTCCGCTGTCGTGATTGTTACCTCCGGCGCATGCAACGGCCGGCCGGTATCGGTGATGTGCTCAGCCAGCCGGCGTAGCGGCGTCACCCAGCCATACAGGACGGCGGGGCGCACCCGGTTCAACAGTTGCCGCATCGATTCCGGGGATTCCGCGTGGGAAACCTGGTGCCAGCCGATGAGCCTGCGGTGCCATGGCTTGCCGCCGGCCGTCACCAGCGCCAGTTTCCTGCCCGGGCGCCAGCCGGCAGTCCACAGTGCCCTCAGGAACAGGGCCTGGCGGACCCGCAACCAGTGACGATCGAACAGCATGGTGAACGGTTCGCCGGTTGAGCCGGTTGTACGTTCAGCAACCAGGTTACCGGACGGGATGTTCGTACAGGTGATCTGACCGGGGCCCGCGTCCAGCAGGTCATGTTTGGTCGTCACCGGTACTGCGGACAGGTCGGCCAATGTCCGGATATCCCGTGGATGCAGGCCTTCCCGGGTGAACAGGTCGCGGTAGTAGGGTACGTATTCGTAGGCGTGCGCAACCAGGGCTTGCAGTTTGCGCAGACGGATGTTCTCGAGCTGCTCTGCGGTCAGCCACTGCGTGCGCGCAAGGTCCCGGAACGTACGGTAAAGGGCGAGCACGTTCAGGATGCCTCCTGCATCAGCTGGCGATTGAAGCACTTGATGCGTGCCGCCAGCTCGCCGGTGCGCGCCTGCAGGTCCGTGGTGTCGGCCAGGGCGGCCACTATCATATCGGTCAGCTGCCGCGTCTGTTGCTCGCGGACGAAGGTCGCTACATCGAGCACCGCTTCGCTTTTGCCCAGCAGTTCAAATAACCCCATGAACTTGGGATTATAGGCCAGCCCGACCACGGGCGTACCGGCCGCAGCTGCGAAAATTGTCGGGTGCATGCGTCCGCCGAGCAGGGCGTCCAGTTCCCCGCAGGCGTCCCGGTACTCGCCTGGGCTTTCAGTGCGCAACATGCCCGAGCTTCCCGCGGGGAGGGCCTCGATCAGCATGCGGCACAGTTGTTCGTCACCTTCATGTGCCAGCGAGTAACTCGGCATGCAGACAATGAAGGCGTCGTGCGACCGGACCAGGTCGCCGAGACTGCGGGCCAGTAATTCTACCAGGCGCGCGGATTGTTCGAAGGACGGCTTGCGAAACCGTATCATGATGCGCTGCGGGATCAGCCGGGGCTGCGGCGGGTACCAGCGCCTGGGTGCGACGCCGATTACCGGTCTGTGCCCGACTGGCACACCGGCTGCCTGCAGGAGATCCGGCCCGCGCTTGCCGTCCGTTCCCGGGAGAAGCAAGGCCGGGTCGGGAAGAATGTCGACAGGTTTGCGCGTGATGGCGCGGGCAACTGCCTGTGCTGCGGGATCGCGTACGGTGATCTGTGACATGCAGGCGAAGACAAGACTGGCAAACAGGCGGCTGATGCGTGCGTTGAGCGGACCCACTCCCAATGCATAGCCGATGATCCTGGGGCAGAGCAGGCGCATCAGCAGCAGTCGCAGTGCCCAGTACGGTACCTTGATCAGGCTGTCATCGTCCTGGATCAGGCCGCCGCCGCCACACAGGATGAGGTCGCTCGCTGCGGCCGTGCGACACAGCCTGATGAACCCGGAGATTCCCGGGCGCAGAACCTGAATCGATTCTCCATAATCGTTGCGGGCTCGTTCAGGGTCATTCGATAAAATGTTGATCGTGGTATCCGGATTAATGTCCAGCAAATCGTGGCACATCGAGACCAGGATTGCCCGGTCGCCGAGGTTGCCGTCGGTGTCGCCGCCAAGGATGAGAATGTTTTCCGGTCTGGACATGTTACGGTGGTGCGGGTTGCGGCGATCCCGGTTTGCTCAGTTTGTTGGTTGTATCGATCAGGGACTTTCGGTTCCGGCGATGATGAAGTCCAGGAATTTATCCCCGACTTGCTCCAGCTTTCTGACGAACGTGAACATTATATCGGCAGGTTCTCCCAGCTGATTGATAAGTGCAGCGTGGACATGTGCTACCTTCGCGTCATTTTCAGGGTCGGAAGCAAGCACTGCAATGGTGAATTTTCCCTGTTGCAACCGGGTTACCCGGAACTGCTCGATCCAGTCAAACTGGCGCAGTACTCGGGTAAATTTCAGGTCATCCGGTCCGCTGATGTCGCGCGGATGGATGCCGGATTCATTGAACAGGTGACGATAATAGGGGACATGCTCCCAGGCAAGCTGCAGGGTTTCCTGCAGCTTGCACAACTGCAGGGCCTGCAGATCGCCGGGGTTGAGCTGCCCGTTGTGCAGCACCCGGTGCAGCAGGATGAGCCTGGTGATCATGAACCGCGAGCGGAACCGCAGCGGGTGATCACAGGCCTGAATTTCCGCCCGTCCGTGGACAGCTCTGCATGGATGCTGATCGTGATTTTCGCCGGACCGATCAGTTTCTCCAGGGCTTCCAGGATGCTGCCGTCGACCTGGCCGTCAACGCGATTCCCTGCAGGTACGATCTTTAGCTCGAAGCGGTTCGGCTGGTGCTGGATCAGCTGGTAGCGAAGCACGTCATTGCGTTCCTTGAATACACTCCAGACGGTTCTCGGATGCACCATCCGACCGTCCTCAAGGTGGATGATGTCCTCGGTGCGTCCTTCGAGCTGTGCCAGTACCGGTAGCGTACGTCCGCACGGGCAGTGCTCCCCGGACAGCGCGCCCAGGTCGCCGATCCGGTAGTTGATCAGCACCGTGCCGCGATTGACGAGGTTGGTTATCACCACCTCTCCGGGGACCCCGTTCCGAACCCGCTTGCCCTCGTCATCGACAATCTGCAGGCTACACAAGTCTTCCCGGACGTGAAATCCGGACCTGTGTGCGCAGGTGAAACCGATCCGGAAGGACTCGACGGCGGAATACCGGGAGAATACCCGCACGCCGAATTTCTCCTCGATCAGCCGGCGGCCGCCCTCGCTGATGGCGTCAGCCCCGTATACCACGACCCCGGGGCGGTGAATGGTGATTTGCCGGGCATCGGCCACGCGGAAGAGTACTTCCATGTAGGAACCGTAGCCCGACAGGATATCCGGCTTTAGCCGGTTGATCTCGCCTATGTTATGTTCAATCGGGTCACCAATCTCCAGCAACGGCGGACGGGAGGGCAACCGCAGTGACAGGTCACGGTAGATCTCCCAGATCTTCTTCACCGTCGATGAGGAATAGAGGATCTTGACCTGGCGGGGTGACCGGTTCCCGAGAGCTTCCCATATGACGGCTTTATCCGGCAGGGTGCGGGCCATGTTGGCAAGCAGCGAACGCCGGTCATGGTAAATCGTTAACGGTGTACCCGTAGAGCCGCTGGTCTTGAAGGGAATTGCGCTGCGACCCTGTCCTGTTTCAGATACGAAAGCTTCCGGATTGTCCCGCACGGCCTGCTTGTCGAGCAGCGGCAGCTGTGCGAGATCGTCCGCGGTTCGTATGTCGCGGGGATCAATACCCTGTTGGCGAAACAGGTCCCTGTAGTAAGGCACGTGCCTCGCCGCATGTCCGACCAGTCGGCGGATGCGGCGGTCCCGGATTCGATGCAGATGTGTCACGGGAAGCCGGTCAATTCCCTTCTGGAACGGTATATGCCAGGCTACGACGCCCGTTCCATACAGCTTCTTCAGTAGGCGTGTCACGGGGATTTCTTGTCTCGAGAATTGTCGGGCCTGCGCGAGGCAGGATGCTTCCGCAGTGAGCGGACGATGCGACGTGCGCCTGCGAGCAGCCAGGTTTCCGGCGTACTCCGCTCCCAGAGATGCCGCCGTGGTCTCTCGTAGACACGGTTGCGATGGAGGATGATTTCACCGGGCAGTTGAAGGTACCGGTAGCGCGCAGCAGCGCCGCGCATGGATTCCGCCAGTTCGCCCAGGGCCATCAACTCGGCGAGCCGGATACAACGTTCCCCATACGCATCAATACGACATGCCACTTGCTGGTTATCCTTGAATGCCAGGGCCAGGTCAAGCCAGTCCTCCAGTTCGTCGGCCAGGCGAATCAGCAGGGCTTTCCGCATGGTCTCTGGCATGGATTCAAGGGCTGAAATGTGCCGGTCCAGTACCTCCGCGCGGTACCAGGGCAGTTGCTCATAGGCATAAACCAGTGCCTCGACATCCGAACCGAGTATCGCCCGCATTTCTCTCCTGTGCGCGGTCTTGGGGCGGCGGCGGCGGCTGTCCCGGAAGCGGCTCAGCCGGTAAGCGGAATGTACCAGGGCTGCCTGGACAACCGGTAGCGATGCCCCGGTGGACAGGACAATACTTGCGGTTCGAACGAGATGGCATGAAAATGGGACACCCTGTGCACGAAAAAGGCCATCCGCCATCCTTTCCATAAATTCACAGGTTTCCCGTACACGACGGAGGCTGGCATTCTCCAGACCCCGATCAATACACTGTAGAGCAAGTTGTGGATAGGTCAGGGCGTAACTTGAGTCTGCCATTGAGTCCACTTGCAAGGTTGCATGACGGGATTGCAGGTATCGTGTAACCGGTTTGGCCGATAGTCGTGTACCTGAAGATATGATAACCCGGAGGACACAGGGTGAACAGAATCCCGATCAATTCAGGGCAGGCGTTTATCGAGCTGACCGGCTGGCTCGACGACCCGGAGATTGTCGAAGCTATCAGGGAGCTGACTGCTGCTCAGCAGGATGCCGCAGGCAAGCGTGTCACGCCTGTTGATCCTGAAACTGCCCGGGCGATGGTGGATGAACCGGCGCTGGACCGAATACTGAACAACGGGACGGATATCCACGGTATTGCGACGAACCGCGAGATATCCAACGTCATCTCCTTCAACAGTTCTACTGACCCCGGCTCGGTTCAGAGCGGGGCCGTGCGGTCTCTGCGTATCTTCGTGGATGACTGGGTAAGCCACCGCCTGCTCGAGACCTTCGAGGCCCCGTATCCGCTGGAAGTCTCTCGCAGCGGCCATTTCTGGTATCCACAAGGCGGCTACATGGGGTGGCACACCAACAGCGGGGCTCCCGGCTGGCGGATCTACATCACCCATGCCATGAAAGCCGGAAAGTCCTTCTTCAGGTACCGCGATCCTGAGACGGGGCAAGTGATCACATCGATGGATAACGAGTGGAATGTCCGTGTTTTTCGCATTGACCCGGTTGTCCCGCTCTGGCACGCGGTCTACTCGGACACTGATCGTTTCAGTCTCGGCTATATCGTCCGGCGCCGGCGCTGGTACAAACCCGTAACCCGGAAAATCATGCGGATGCTCGGTCGCTGACGGACGGCGTAGCCGTCCCATCCAGTATCCGCAGGTGCCGGATCCCCGGGGCCAGCAGTTCCTTCTCCAGTTCCCCGGTATCCATGCTCCCCTCTGCTGCCGCCGCGATTGCGCCCAGGCCATTGCGATCGAGCGTGATCGGGGCTGTTTGCCTGATGAAGTGTGCGATTTCGTTGTTCCAGTTTGCCCAGTGGAATACAAGCGAGTGCCGACAGCGTGGTGATTCATGCAGGGCGGCGCCCCAGCGTTTCTTGTAAACGAGCACGCCGTCACGTAGCGAGGGTCGACACACCCCGAGATCAAGCCGGTGCAGGCCGGCCTGTTTCGCATACTGAACACCGAATACGTAAAATGAGTTGATGGCACCCCGGTATACTGTTTCTTCGCGCTGCAGTCCGGTACCCCTGCAGATCAGGTAGAGGGTATCTCCCGCCACAGTGAACAGGCTGCCGGATACCCGGCGGCCGTCATGCAGCACCCAGAGAATGCCGCCATGGCGCATGTAGACCCGCAGGCGTGCATGGCTGCGGATCATGGCCCCGTCACCATGTCTCGCCAGCGCGTACGGGACGTACATCCGGTGGTAGAAGTGGTCGAAATCCTCGAGGCTGTGACCGGTTTCCCAGCTGAGGCGGTTCTGGTGGATCGCCCTGATGTTATTCCTGTTGCTGTGTCGTGCACGGCGGGTAACATCGCCATCTTGCGGGACAGTCAGATTTGCGCCGATGCACTCCGGGACATGCAGGCAGTCGTCCCTGAAGATCAGCCGTCCCAGCCGTTTGTCGATACACGCGACGAACAGGGTCGCGTCGCGGTACACAACGGAGCACAGGCGGGGCAGGTTCCACACGGCCGCGTGGCCAATAGACACGCTGTCGAAATCCCTGCCGAGCAGGTGCCGCGTGAAGTACTCGACGGATGGTGCGTTGCCGGCGACAACCACGGTTGTGGATCGTCCCGTGACCGGGTGCGTCCCCGTAAACCGCATCACCGGCATGCGCAGGTTCGCGATGGTGGTTGCCGTGTGGTGCAACCTGTCCAGGGCGGTGACTGCCGGAAGCGGGGCGTAGCCGAGCAGCTTCCAGGCGGCTGCCGACAGTACTCCCTGCGGTGCGGGACGGGATGGCATCAGGTCAGGTTCGGCGCAGGCAGTTCCGGCCTGCGTTTACCACGAAAGCGGTGCCACGAGAACGGGCCGAGCCTGAGTCGCGTCACGCTGCCGGTTTGCCGGAAACCCTGGCGCGTTCGCGAGACGATATTGGGGCGATTTTCGGGAACGATCATCGTGATCGCCGCCCGGTAACCGCTCTCTCTGAAGTGCTCGCTCAGTCGGTAGTACAGCGCTGACTGGATTCTCTGGCCGCGGTAATTCTTTGCTGTGAACGAGTCGAACACGTAGATTTCGTCCGGTTCCAGGGGGAAGCGGTAATCGATCAGTTGCATGTAGCCTTCATTGACACCGACCCAGCTGACGGAGGCAATTTCACCGTCGCACAGGGCAGCGAAGCACCGGTTGCCGGCCGCCATTCGGGCCAGGATATCCGCCTCCCTGGCGCCACGGCGAAACACCACGTATCGACCGACGTCTTTCGCAGAGAGTTCGGCAAATTCGAATGCGGTGCGAGCTTCAACTGGCTGTGCCCCGTCCTGTAGTGAATGCAGGTACCACCCGAGCTGGCGGTATCCCATGAGCGCAAGCATGCGGTTGAGTATTCCCCGGGTTCCCTCCCAGTGGTGTATCTCTCGCAGTCGGGTAACGACACGTCGCAAGGAAATCTGTGAATGCCTCGCCGGCGGGTTCATTTTGATTCCATGTTGTGCACGCCAGCATACACGGTACCGGTTTTGTCCGATAATTTCACATTAAAGCTGTTGAATAACAAGGCCAGGAGCCTGTCGGATTCAGGTGATCGTAGCGAGCATGGTGGGAGAGCGAGCACAGAGGTTCACGATATCGAGGCGCATAGTGGTTCTATGCAACGAAATATCGGGGAACTATGGGCCTGTGGTCCGCAAATAATCATGCCGCCATCGGAAGCAGGCTGTATTCATGATGTAATCCACCCGGGACGGGGGTGATTGATAACCTTAAAATGACTCGGGATGCAATGTCTGTGCGTTTGGGGTGAGACAGGGAGGTTCACTGGTGGATCCGGTATGCCTGGGCCGAGACTGGAATGTGGCCGGCCGCGGCTGTAGTGCGCCACCCGGATTTTCGTGATACAGCGCAGATGGGTTCTGTTAACGGGATACTCCCGCAAGCGTCTAAAATCATTAACCGTTTTCAG
>CAZMAK010000077.1:0-10695 GCA_964564245.1 uncultured Ectothiorhodospiraceae bacterium
CGAACTTGTAGAGGTTGCCGGCCTCCAGGTCGGGGATGAACAGCTCCCAGACACCGCTGCCGCCACGCACGCGCATCGGATGCCGCCGTCCATCCCACTGGTTGAAATCGCCCACCACGCTTACGCGTTCCGCATTCGGTGCCCAGACCGCAAACAGGATGCCCGTCACCTCGTCAATGGCATGAACATGGGCCCCCAGGATGCGATAGGCATGACGATGCCTGCCCTCGCTGAACAGGTGCAGATCGAAGTCCGGGAGTTGTGGTGGAAAACTGTAGGGATCATGCGCGACGTGCTCGTGCTGCGCCGAATCCAGCCAGACCAGGTGGTAGCGATCGGGTACCGTTCCTGGCGCACCGCGCCATTCGAACAGATCAGTGTCGGGAATCCGTTGCATGCGGACGTTTCCTTCCGCAATCGTCACCTCGCCGGCTTGCGGAAGAAATACACGAATTACATCAATGTCTTGCTCCCGGTGTTTGCCAAGCACACTGAAAGGGTCATGGTGACGCGCCTGGGATATCCGTTCAAGTTCCTGCCCGAGAATATTACTTTGCATAATCGTTCCTCAGAACCGGTTTGAGTCATAGGCGAAGTATCAACGATTCTCCCTTGATCGGAAAGCTGATCCGGGCCAACCAGGGGTGTGTAAGCCGTGTGCGAGGAATGCCCGGTAACCGAAGCGCCGGGAAGCTCACTGCACGCTGAACAGACGCCGAACCAGCCACCAGCCTGAACCCAGCATCAACATCAGTAACCAGGCACCCGCCTTGCGGCTGTTCCCGGCGCCTGATGACAGTGTGCAGCCGCCGCCGCTGCTACCACTACTGGTCGCGATCGCCACGGCCGGTGCAACAGCCATGTAGATGGTGCCGTTGCTGCTACGGTCCCGGTCACCGCGCCCTCCGTCAACCAGGTGCAATGTCATTATATTCCCGTTGATTTCCATGCCGGTGCCGGTTGCACCGTCATAGCTGAAATCGTACCAGTGTTCTGTCAGATCGCCCGTATCCGGCCCCAGCGTGTACAGGTGATCTGCCGGCGTACCCACCGGGAGGATCAGTCTGACATCCGCCGCACCGCCGGGTACTACATTGCTGACCGAGAACTCGATGAACCCGGATGGAAAATTGAAACTCACCAGGGGGGCGGAACTGGCCCTTGAAAAAAGACGCATACGGTCACTCTCGTGTACATTCCCGAGATTCATGGCCGGATCGGTCTCCAGCGAAATGTAGTCGCCGTTCACGTCGGGCATCGAGGCCACGTAGGACTCGATGTCGTCCTGTATGCTGTCTCCGTTGCCATCGCCGGAATTGTTCAACGGGTCACTTTCCACGCTGTCATCCGGTCCATCACAGTCCCCGTCGGTCAACACGGCCGGAGCGACACTGGTGCCTGCGCCGCCGGGTGCAACCTGGATGACCCCGTTTACCGTCAGATCGGCATCACCCTGGCCTCCATCGACAAGAGTCAACGTCACCACATTGGCATTGAAGGCAGCGCCAGTGAACTGATACCAGTGATTGATCGTGTTCAGGGAATCCGGCCCGTACATCCAGTAGCTGTCCGGGCTCTGGCCCGCCGGCAATGTAACGTCGACATCGATGCCTGCACCGCTCGACACGGACACGTCGAACGCCACCAGCCCGTTGGCCAGGTCGACACCGTTGAGCACGCAATCCCGTATGGGGGGTCTCGAAAGGATGAAGGTCCTGCCGAGCACCTGGAAGGAGTGCAGCGGATTTCCTGCTCCCGGCGTGGAAACCTCGATGGTCGACGACGGGTCGTCCGCCTGCGGCGCTGACGCGATGCTGGCCTGACCGGCACCCGTTGACTCAAGCCTGTCCACCGCACCGTCGCCGTCCGTGTCAACGCCTATGGCAATGACGTTGATCATGGTATCCAGATTGATCAAGCGATTGTCGTCGATCACCGGCATGTTGCCGAACAGGCCGCATGCGAGTGCGCTCGACACGCTGGTACAGTTGGCAAGCAGGCCGAGCGAAAAGATCTCGTCGACCACATCCATGCCATTCTGCACCTCACCGAACACGGTGAAGCCGCCGTTCTGGGAATCCAGGTTGGCGGAATTATCCGCCAGGTTGATGAACCATTCATCGCTGGCACTATCCGGATTACCGCCGACCTTGGCCATGGCAAGCGTGGCGCGCACATTCGATATACCGGGCTCATTCAGTAGCGGGAGGTTTGCCTGGATGAGCGGGATGGCCTGTGCGCCGCCGCCCAGAAACGGACCCCGCGCCGGGTCGTCATAGAAGCCGCCGGTCTGCAGCACGAACGGTGTGCCATCGGCGTTTTTTGCGGAACGGTGGAACAGCATCCCGTCATAGGCGCCGCTACTGACGTAGTCCATGAAGTTCGCAACGGTATTCAGCGGATCGCCCGGCTGTCTGTCATACATCGCCAGGTCCAGCGCGCCAAGATCGGTCTGTACCCGGACGAAGGTCTGAGCCAGTGCAAGCGAGGGTAGCAGCGCGGCCAGGGAAGCCGCCAGGGCGGCGTGCGACCGGGTATTCGATTTGCAGTGTCTGTTAGGTTTCATTGGCCTGGCCTGTTCGATATCTTGACGAATTGAGGTTATCAGCCGGTGCGACCGGGCGACAGGGAACAGCAGGTGACCTGCCGCCCGCACCACCGCCGTTCCAGTCCGAAGTCGAATATCGCCTGCAGCCTTTGTGTGACCGGAACACGGTACTCCGCACAACCCGCCGCTACCGGCGGGAAACAGGGTTGCACGCTAACCCCATGGCCAATCAGCACTTTTTTCCGGGGGGCACGCCGACATCACTAATCGACTGAATTCTATACGAAAACAACACCAACCGCATTAAAGAATCCGGCTGTTCCTGTCGATGCTAATAACTCAGCACTGCGACCGGAAAGCGATGGCCTTTGAGGTGTCCTGCTGCACCGGAAGGAAAGCAAGGTATACCGAATTCCCGCTCATGCATGACAATCTGAAAACAAGCCAGGAATTGCTGCAGCATGCGGGACATTCCTCTTTATCCGGACCGGGCGACCGCCGCATCGTAGACCGCTGGCAGTACCGTGCCGACCAGTTGCGCCTGCGGCAGGAGCATGCCCAGACTGAACTGACTGCCGGCCTGCTGGTTGCGGCAATCACGGCCATCATTTTCTGGGACATCGCCCCGCACTCACTGATCATCGCATGGGTGCTGGCAATCGCTGCGTCGGTTGGCGGGCGCTCGCTGATTATCAGCATACGCAGCAACTCTGACCTGCGTGATGACACCGATGGCTGGGGTCAGCAGCAACTGGTCAGTTCGACGCTGACCGGTGTGGCCTGGGGATCGCTCGGCGCAATCGCCTCGCTGTATGGCGACCTGGTTCACCAGGTCATCGCACTTGCCGTGCTGGCGGGCATTTCACTCCCCGCCTATGTATCCCTGCAGTCGACACCGAAATCACTGGCCGCCTTCGTGATACCGGCACTGGGTCCGCTGACCGGGTCACTTGCCTGGAGCGGAGGCGTGACTCCCTGGGCGCTGGCCGGCACCTCGATAATCTTCATGGTGACCATGCTGATGTCTTCCAGCAGGATGCGGGATGTACTGTTCAGGGCATTCAACATGGGCACGCACAATACCGAGCTCATCAAGAAACTGGTTACCACGCGTGAGTCCGCAGAGAGTGCGAAGAAATATGCCGAACAGGTCAATGTAAAGCTGCAGCAGGAAATACAGGAACGTGAGCGCGCCGAGGAGCAGATCCGTTCGTCCGAACAACGCATGGCTGCAATCTTCGACAGCATGCAGGACATCATCTACCAGACCGACATTGACGGAATCATCCAGTGGACCACGCCCTCCATCAGACAGCTGCTCGGATATGACGCGGACGAGCTCCTGCAGAGAAATATCAGGGATTTCTACCTGTCCGGTGAGGACCATTTCGAACTGAAGAGGAGGCTGTTCGCCAACGGCGGCCGCCAGCAGCACTTCGAAACCCGGCTGACACACAAGAACGGAAAGCAAATCTGGATATCGGAGAATTCACATTTCCGGTTCGACGAGAATGCAAACATCATCGGTATCGAGGGTACGATACGCGACATCACCGCCCTGCACCTGGCGCGGGATGCCCTGCAGCAGGAAAAGGAGCGCGCACAGGTCACGCTCGGGTCGATCGGCGACGGTGTGATCACGACGGATCTCGATGGCAATATCGAGTACATGAATACGGTGGCCGAGCAGTCCACCGGCTGGAAAAACGAGGATGCCCGCGGCCGGCCGATCCTCAAGGTATTCCGTATCGTGGACGAGAAAAGCCTCCAGCCGCCGCCGGATCCCGGCATCCTGTGCCTGCAGAAAGGGAAAAGCATCACCATGGCCGGGCACCTGCTGTTGATCCACCGCTTCCGCAACCAGCGGCTTTCGATCGAACTGAACGCCTCCCCGATCCGCGATTCCAGGATGGAGATCACCGGCGTGGTGCTGGTCTTTCATGACGTCACCGAGTTGCGCGGTCTGGCCCGCAAGATGTCCTACCAGGCCACTCATGATTCCCTGACCGGCCTGCTGAACCGGCGCGAATTCGAGAACCGGCTGAACCTGGCGATCGAAAGAACGCGCAAGAACGGCGGACAGTACGCACTGTGCTACCTCGATCTCGACAACTTCAAGGTGGTGAATGACACCAGCGGTCATATCGCCGGCGACGAGTTGCTGAAACAGCTGACCATCAGGCTGCGCATGGAATTGCGTGACACCGATATCTTTGCACGGCTTGGCGGTGATGAATTCGGTATCCTGCTCGAGGACTACACGATCGCCAGCGCCCAGCACACCGCCGAGGCGTTACGGAACGTGGTCGAGGGGTTCCGTTTTGTCTGGGACAACACCTTCTTCCGGATCGGCGTCAGCATCGGGCTGGTACCGATCACCGAGTGTACGGCCTCTCTGACGGAAATTCTCAGCGCGGCGGACTCGGCCTGTTACGTGGCCAAGGAGCACGGCCGCAACCGGGTGCACGTATACGAACCCAACGACGAGGCGGTGGTCGAACGGCACGGCCAGATGCAATGGGTACAGCGTATCCAGAACGTGCTCGATGAAAACCGCTTCCGACTGTTTTTCCAGCCGATCGCAAAACTCAGGCGTGAGCCTGACGAACCGAACAGGACGCACGGCGAGGTCCTGGTCCGCATGCTGGACGAGTACAACAAGCTGGTCGGGCCCGGCACTTTCATACCGGCCGCGGAACGCTACCTGCTGATGCCGGCCATCGACCGCTGGGTGGTTTCCAACACGTTCAGGATGCTGACCAGGAACAGGGAGGGTATCGAGAAGAAGCTCAACACCTGCTGTATCAACCTGTCCGGACAGTCCCTCTCGGACGAGCGTTTCATGGACTTCCTGATGAGGGAGATCAGGGAAAGCGGGGTGGCGCCGGAGCTCGTCTGCTTCGAAATCACCGAAACCGCCGTGATTGCGAACCTGAGCAATGCCTCGAGGTTCATCGCAACGTTCCGTGACATGGGGTTCCGCTTCGCGCTGGATGATTTCGGTGTCGGACTCAGCTCCTTCGGTTATCTCAAGAACCTGCCGGTGGACTACCTGAAGCTGGATGGATGCTTCGTGCAGAACATGGTGAAAGACGAAACCGACCGTGCAATGGTCGAGGCCATAAACCAGGTCGGCCACACCATGGACATCCGGACCATTGCGGAATTTGTCGAAAACCATGAAACGCTGGAGGCAGTCCGCGAGATCGGCGTGGACTATGCGCAGGGTTATATCATCAGCAAGCCGGTACCGATCGAGGTGGGCCTGTACAATGACCCGGTGGACTTTGCTACCATCGTTGACGAAGCCCTGTTGCTGAAAACCGTATCCTGAAGGATTTCACTCCTTCTCCTCTCGCTCGATGCGGTCGATCTCCGCATCCATTTCCGCATCCGTGAGCGCATGGTAATCACCGGCCGTCCCGTCACTCTCCGCAGCCGCCTGCTTCTGGCGCAGGAACCATCCGGAAAAATACAGGCCGAGCTCGAACAGCAGCCACATCGGCACGGCCAGCAACGTCTGTGAAATCACGTCCGGCGGCGTCAGCACCATGCCGATCACGAAAGCGGCAACGATGATGTAGGGGCGTTTTTCCCGCAGCCCCTGCTGCGTCACCACACCGGTCCAGACCAGCAACACGGTCACGATGGGCACCTCGAACGCGGCTCCGAAGGCGAAGAACAGGGTCAGTACGAAATCGAGATAGCGGCTGATGTCGGTCATCACCGACACGCCGTCGGGCGCGGTAGTGGTGATGAATCTGAACACCAGCGGGAACACGACAAGGTAGGCAAACGCGGCGCCCACGTAAAACAGTATCGTGCTGGACACCAGCAACGGCATCACCAGACGCCGCTCGTGCCGGTACAGGCCCGGTGCAATGAACGACCAGGCCTGGTAGAGGATGACCGGGATGGAAATGAACACCGCCAGGTACATCGTGAGCTTGAAGGGGATCAGGAACGGCGATGCCACGTCGATCGCGATCATGCTGCTGTTGACGGGCATGTGCGCCATCAACGGCCCTGACAGCAGGGTGAACAGCTTGTTGGCAAACGGTACCAGCACGGCGAACACCAGCGCCACGGCGAGCACCATGCGCAACAGCCGGTCACGCAGTTCCACCAGATGGGAAATGAAGGGCTGCCCGGCGTCGACCGGGTCAGACGGTTCGTGCTTACTGCCTGTCGTCATCGGCAGCGGGTTCCCCTGTAGTCCCGTTTTCCAGCTCTGCAGTGTCCGGCGCCGGTTGCGCGACATCCTCGCCTGCCTGCAGCGGCTGGCCGGTTACCTCGTCGACCAGCTCTTCCAGTTCCGTGACGGATGCCTGTTTCGCCAGCGCCTTCCTGAGTTCCTCGGTAGCCAGTTCACGGTCGATATCCGCCTTCACCGAGGCAACCAGGCCGCGCATCTTGCCGACCCACAACCCCGCCTTGCGCGCGATCCCCGGCAGCCGCTCGGGTCCGACCACGACCAGCGCCACCACGAACACCATGACGATTTCGGTGAATCCGATATCAAACATACATCACCCGGCCGACGGTCAACCGGAGCTGGATGGCTACACCTTGTCCTTGTCCTGCCGTGTCGCCTCGCCGTCGATCACATGGCCTTCCCGGTCTTCCAGTTTCCGGTTAGCGGGCGCCTCGTCCTCGCCCTCACGCATCGCCTGCTTGAAACCCTTGATGGCACCGCCCAGGTCGGAACCGACATTCTTCAACCGCTTGGCGCCAAACAGCACCAGCACGATCGCCAGGATGATCAACAACTGCCAGATACTAATACCCATCGATACTCTCCGGCTGTGCCAGTGCACAGCATTCATTCAAGGCCTGGCTACTTGCGGGCCGCCTTTTCCTCGATCCCGGAAACTCCAAAGCGCCGTTCCAGTTCGGCCAGGACCGCATCCGGTCCAAGCCCGCGGGCGGCCAGCATCACCAGCGTGTGGAACCAGAGGTCGGCGGTTTCATGCACCAGTGCGCCATCATCGGCGTCCTTGGCGGCAATCAGCGTCTCTGCCGCCTCTTCACCCACCTTTTTAAGTATGGCATTCATCCCGCGCGCCAGCAGACCGGCCACATAGGAGGAATCCGCATCCGCGGACTTGCGCGCCTCGATGACTGCCGCAAGCCTTTCCAGTGTATCGCTCATGGTTCGGTTCTTCAGCCAGTTCAGGACTTGCCATAAATGGTAGCAGGATCTTTCAGTACCGGTTCTACGGATACCCAGCCATTTCCCTCCAGTCTCTGGTAGAAACAGCTGCGCCGACCGGTATGACAGGCAATCCCGCCGAGTTGTTCAACCTGCAGGACGATGACGTCGTTGTCGCAATCGAGGCGGATTTCACTGACCCGCTGGACATGCCCGGATTCCTCACCCTTGTGCCACAGCCGGCCACGGGATCGCGACCAGTATACGGCGGTCCGGCTCTCGGCGGTGAGTTTCAGCGCCTCGCGGTTCATCCAGGCCACCATGAGTATCCGGCCGTCCACGGCATCCTGCGCGATGGCCGGCACCAGGCCGTCGCCGTTCCATCTCACCGCATCCAGCCAGTCCGTGTCCATCACCGGCGGCGGCTACAACCGCACCTCGATGCCCCGTTCCGCCATGCATTGCTTGGCCTGGCCCACCGTGAATTCACCGAAGTGAAAGATGCTCGCCGCCAGTACGGCGTCGGCACCGCCCAGGGTAACGCCCTCGGCCAGGTGTTCCAGCCTGCCGACACCCCCGGATGCGATCACCGGCACATGCACGGCGTCACTGACGGCCCGCGTCAGCGCGAGGTCAAACCCGTCCCGGGTGCCGTCACGGTCCATGCTGGTCAGCAGGATCTCGCCGGCACCGTACTCGACCATGCGCCGCGCCCACTCCACGGCATCGATCCCGGTCGGCTTGCGGCCGCCATGCGTGAAGATCTCCCAGCGCAGCGGCTGCCCCGCTGCACTGGTCTGCTTGGCATCGATGGCGACCACGATGCATTGCGAGCCGAACCGCTCCGCCGCCTGTCTGACAAAATCCGGGTTGGATACCGCGGCGGTGTTGATGCCGACCTTGTCGGCACCGGCGTTCAGCATACGACGGATATCGGCCACCTCCCGGATGCCCCCACCCACGGTCAGCGGGATAAACACCTCGCCAGCCACCTGTTCCACCACGTGTACCATGGTCGCCCTCTGGTCCGAGCTTGCCGTGATATCGAGAAAGGTCAGCTCGTCCGCACCCTGTTCGTCGTAGCGGCGCGCGATCTCCACCGGGTCGCCGGCATCGCGGATATCCACGAACTGCACACCCTTGACCACGCGGCCGGCATCCACGTCGAGGCAGGGAATGATTCGCTTCGCCAGGCCCATCCCTGTCTCCGCCTACCGGTCACCCGTTGCGCACAGCTGGTCGGCCAGCTGCTGCGCGGCCGCGAGATCCAGCGTGCCTTCATAGAGGGCACGGCCGGTGATCGCGCCGATGATTCCCTCATCGGCGACACCACAGAGCGTGCGGATATCCTCGATACTGGTCACCCCGCCCGAGGCGATCACCGGGATATGAATCGCCCGCGCCAGTTCCACCGTGGACTCCACGTTCACGCCGTTCATCATGCCGTCACGCCCGATGTCGGTGAACACGATGGCCTCCACGCCGTCCTGTTCGAAGCGCTGCGCCATTTCAATGGCCGAGTGGTTGGACAGCTTGGACCAGCCGTCGATCGCGATCTTGCCGTTTTTTGCATCCAGGCCGACGATGATGTGGCCCGGAAATTCCAGGCACAGGTCATTGATGAAGTGCGGCGTGCTGACCGCCCTGGTTCCGATGATCACGTACTGCACGCCGGCATCCAGGTAGGCCTGCACCGTTTCCTCGTCACGGATGCCGCCACCCACCTGGATGGGCAGCTCCGGAAACTGCTCCGCGACGGCACGGATCGCCCGGGCATTGACCGGCCGGCCCTCAAACGCACCGTTCAGGTCCACCATGTGCAGGCGGCGCGCGCCGGCGTCGACCCAGCGCTGTGCCACCTGTACCGGATCGTCACCGAAGACGGTTTCATCCTCCATGCGCCCCTGGCGCAGGCGAACACAACGGCCGTCTTTCAAATCAATCGCGGGGATTACCAGCATAAGTCACTGCTCTCCATTCCAGCCTACGAAATTCGCCAGCAGTTGCAGCCCGGCATGCTGACTCTTTTCCGGGTGAAACTGCACGGCAAACAGGTTTTCGCGTGCGATCACCGAGGTAAATTCATGGCCATAGACCGTGGCGCCCGCGATGTGGCCGTGCTCCCCGGGTACCGTGTAATAGCTGTGCACAAAATAGAAGCGGCTCTGGTCCGGGATTTCCCGCCACAACGGATGCGCTCGCACCTGGCGCACCTGGTTCCAGCCCATATGCGGAATCTTCAGGCGCCCGCCACCCTGTGCGTCCGGCATGTCGTTCGGAAAACGCACCACGCGGCCCGGCACGATCCCCAGACAACGGGTGCCGTGGTTTTCCTCGCTCGCATCGAACAACGCCTGCAGCCCCAGGCATACACCGAGCACGGGCCTGCTGCCGGCCACCTGCCGGATCACGTCATCCAGCCCGGTTTTCTGCAGCTCCTCGATACAGTCCCGGATGGCGCCCACGCCGGGGAACACCACGTGACCGGCCGCCAGGATGGAGGCGTGATCGCTGCTGACAATGACCCGCCGTCTGCCGGCAACATGTTCCAGCGCCTTGGCGATGGAATGCAGGTTACCCATCCCGTAGTCAATGATTGCAATGTCGGTCATGACCTTTACCAACCGGGAACCACATACCGGACAGACCGGATGCTGACGCGATCAGAGACTCCCCTTGGTTGAAGGCAACAGGTTGCCCAGGGCCGGGTCCGGCTCCAGCGCCATGCGCATGGCACGGCCAAAGGCCTTGAAAATGGTTTCGGCAATGTGGTGTGCGTTGTCCCCGCGCAGGTTATCAATGTGCAGGGTAACCATGGCGTGATTGCAGAAGCCCTGGAAGAACTCGTGCAGCAGATCGACATCGAACTCGCCGATCCGCGCACGCGGATAGCTGGCCGTGTATTCCAGCCCGGGCCGCCCGGAAAAATCGATCACCACACGCGACAGCGCCTCGTCGAGCGGCACGTAGGCATGGCCGTAACGGCGGATGCCGC
>CAZMAK010000078.1:0-10654 GCA_964564245.1 uncultured Ectothiorhodospiraceae bacterium
CAGTGTGACGGAAAAGCCGAGTCCGCCGCGCAGCCGGCCGAACAGCGCGGCCATGGTGTCGAGCAGGTTGTCGGCCACTTTCGAGCGTTCCAGCATGATGCCCATGAACACGAACAGCGGCACGGCGATCAGCGTGGTGTTGGTCATGATGCCGTAGAGCCGGTTCGGCAGGGCAAGCAGGAAGGATGCGTCGAACATGCCGGCGGCCTCGCCGGCGAAGGCGAACAGCAGTGCGGTGCCGGCCAGTGACAGCGCAACCGGATAGCCGGCCATCAATACCGCGCAGATCGCGATGAACAGCAGCAGCGGCATCAGTTCCGCCATGGTCAGAGCTCGCGATCCATGCCGGCATCCGGTTCCGGCGGCAGCGCGTGACCGGTGATCAGCAGCAGGTTGTGCAGGGCCAGTGATATTCCCTGCAGCAGCAGCAATACGGCCATCGCCGGGATGGCGGTCTTCAGCAGATACACGGCATCGAGTCCGCCGGCCTCGCCGGATCCCTCGTGGATCCGCCAGGCGGCAGCCACGTAGTCGAGACTGGAGTAGAGGATGAACAGGCAGACCGGGAACAGCAACAGCAGCGTGCCCAGCAGGTCGATCCATGCGCGCGTGCGCGGCGTAGCGCGCTGGTAGAAGATATCCACGCGCACGTGAGCATCGTGCTTGAGGGTATAGGCGGCGCACAGCATGAACAGCAGGGCATGCAGGTAGGTGACGGATTCCTGCATTGCGATCGAACCGGACTCGAAACCGTAGCGCAGCACGACCACGGTGAAGGTCACCAGCACCATGGCCAGGCTCAGCCAGGACAACAGCCGGCCGCTGAGTTCCGCCAGCCGGTCGAGCAGCAGTGCCAGCTGTCGCAACCGCTCAGGCATGCAGGCGGAGTGGCGCAGCATGTTGCTGGCGCTGCAACATGATGCGGCGAAACACGTTCGGATCCTTGCGATGGGTGATTTCGCCGGGTCGTGGAAAGTGCCAGTCGTACAGCCGTGACAACCAGAAGCGCAGCGCGGCGGCGCGTACCATCACCGGCCAGCAGGACTGTTCCCGTGCCGTGATCGGACGTACCGCGTGATAGGCGCCGACCAGTGCCTCGTAGCGGCTTTCGACGAAGGCACCGCTGGCCTCGACGCACCAGTCATTGGCCGCCACCGCCAGGTCGTAGAGACAGGCGTCGTTACAGGCGTAGTAAAAATCGATGATGCCGGTCAGCTGTTCGCCGTTCCAGAGTACGTTGTCGCGAAACAGGTCGGCGTGGATGACCCCGGCCGGCAGCTCCGTGCAGCGGTTGGCCTGCTGGAAGGCGACTTCCTGGTGGAGGTGCTCCGCGTCTTCCGGTGGTATGTGGTCAAACAGCTTGCGTGCGGTCGCCATGCGCCAGTCGTGGCCACGGCCGTTGCCGCGCGTGCCGCGAAAGTCCGCGGTGGCCAGGTGCAGGCGTGCGATGATGGTGCCCAGGGTCGCGCACTGTCCATCCGTCGGATGGTCCAGGCTGGTGCCGGCCAGTCGCTCCACCAGTGCCGCGGGCCTGTCCTTGAACCGCCGCAGGTAGTGGCCGGTGCGGTCCGCCACCGGGTGTGCGCCGGGGATGGCGTGTTCGGACACGTGCGCCATCAGATCGAGGAAGAAACCCATCTCGTCCAGGTCGTGGGTTTCAAAGAGGGTCAGCACCAGATCGCGCCGGTCGGTGGTGACGAAGTAGTTGGTGTTCTCGATGCCGTCGCTGATGCCTTCGTAGTCGTGCAGTTGTCCCGCGTCATAGTGTTCCAGCAGCCCGACCAGCTCGTCGCGCGTGACGGCGGTAAAAACCGACATGTTCAGGTTCCGGACGCGGCAGGCAGGCCTACCACCGGAAGATCATCCAGCTGGGAACGACGAAGGCCGGGTCCAGTTCACTGCGGCGCTGGTTGAGGTTGCCGTCCCCGGTGGTGTCGATCAGGTAGTAGGGCGCACCGGTAAAGGGCGTCACCTTCACCATGTACAGCGCGCCGTTCATGCGGTATTCCTCGACCACGGCATCCTTGCGCTTGACGATGGTGACCTGGGGTTGCAGGTCTTCCTCGACACCGGTCGAGGGCGGGGGTGCGGGTGTCGTCCGGTCCGGTGTCCTGTCAGGCATGGTCGGGGGCTGGTCCGACGGCGGTGGCGCCGCGGCAACCGGCAGGGCCGGCAGGGCCAGCAGGGACAACAGGAAAAGCGTTGGTTTCTGCATATCGTTCCGCCTGTAGTTCGAGCAGCTTTTCCTGCTCCTGTTCGGAAGGTTCAAAGCTCCTGTGCTCATCATAATCAAAGATGGCGTCCACCACTTCCCCCGGTGAATCGATGACCTGGAACAGGTCGAGGTCCTCGGCCGAAGGTCGGGGTAAGCACCGGAATGATGATACCATGCCCGGCATGTCCGTTTGTTTTGCTTCGGGTTTTACCCGCGAGCATCAATAACACCAACCGGTCACCAGGACAATCATGGCAACCGACAAATCCGCCCCCTTGCTGCTGGTCGACGGGTCTTCCTACCTGTACCGGGCCTATCACGTTCCGAACCTGCAGGCGCTGACCAATGCCAGGGGCGAACCGACCGGCGCCGTGTACGGGGTGGTCAACATGCTGAGGAGCCTGCTGGGCGAGTACGACCCGCAGCACATCGCGGTGGTGTTCGATGCCCGTGGCAGGAATTTCCGCCACGACCTGTATGAGGACTACAAGGCCAATCGCCCGCCGATGCCGGACGAACTGTCGGCGCAGGTGCCGCCGCTGCTGGAGATGATTCGTGCGCTGGGCCTGCCGCTGCTGCAGATCGAGGGTGTGGAGGCGGACGACGTGATCGGCACGCTGGCCCGGCAGGCCACGGCACAGGGACTGCACACGGTGATTTCGACCGGAGACAAGGACATGGCCCAGCTGGTGGACGACCATGTCACCCTGGTCAACACCATGTCACGCACCCGCCTGGACACCGATGGAGTGGTGGAGAAGTTCGGCGTGGCCCCGGCGCAGATCATCGATTACCTCGCACTCATCGGCGATACCTCGGACAACATTCCCGGCGTTCCCAAGGTAGGACCGAAAACGGCGGCGAAGTGGCTGGCGGACTGGGACTCGCTGGACGGGATTGTCGCCCACGCCGGCGAGATCAAGGGCAAGGCCGGAGACAACCTGCGTGCCAGCCTGGAGCAGCTGCCGCTGTCGCGCCGGCTGGCTACCATCGACTGCGACCTCAAGCTCGACATCACGCCGGATGCCCTGCAGCGCCAGCCGCCGGACACGGATCGCCTGCGCGAGCTGTACCGGGCGCTCGACTTTGCCCGCTGGCTGGAAGAGCTGGACCGTGAATCCACGGAAGCTGCGCCGGCCGAGCAGGGCGGCGATACGGCCGCCTATGAAACCGTGCTGGCCCCGGAGCGGCTGGAGGACTGGTTGCGGCGCCTGCGCGCGGCCGGCGAATTCGCCTTCGATACCGAAACCACCAGCCTGGCCTACATGGATGCACAGGTCGTCGGCGTGTCGTTTGCCATCCAGCCGGGCGAGGCGGCCTATGTCCCGCTGGCACATGACTATCCCGGCGCCCCGGAGCAGCTCGAGCGGGCGGCCGTGCTGGCGCAACTTCAGCCACTACTGGAAAATAGTGAGATCAGGAAAATTGGTCATCACATTAAATATGATCGTAACGTATTGTCAAACCATGGGATAAAATTGTCCGGCATTGCCTACGACACCATGCTGGAGTCCTATGTGCTGGACAGTACGGCCACGCGGCATGACATGGATTCGGTGGCGCAAAAGTACCTCGATTACACCACCATCAAGTTCGAGGAGGTTGCCGGGAAGGGCAGGAACCAGCTCACCTTCAACGAGGTGCCACTGGAAAGCGCAGCGCCGTATGCGGCCGAAGATGCCGACATCACCCTGCGCCTGCACCAGGCCATGTGGCCGCAGCTGGTGCATGCGCCGGGCCTGGAAAAGATCTATCGCGAGATCGAGATCCCGCTGGTGACCGTACTCTCCGACATGGAGCAGGCCGGCGTGGCCATCGATTGCGCGATGCTGGCAGCGCAAAGCCGCCAGCTGGCGGCACGCATTGTCGAGATCGAGCAGGAGGCACAGCGCGAGGCCGGCCAGCCGTTCAACCTCGGCTCACCGAAGCAGATCCAGGAACTGTTGTTCGACAAGCTGCAATTGCCGGTGCTGGCGAAGACGCCGACCGGCGTGCCGTCCACGGCCGAGTCGGTACTGGCCGAGCTGGCGCTCGACTACCCGTTGCCACGTCTGATCCTGGAACACCGTTCGCTCAGCAAGCTCAGGTCCACCTACACCGACCGGTTGCCCGAGCAGGTCTCGTCCACCACCGGCCGCGTACATACCTCCTACCACCAGGCGGTGGCCGCGACCGGGCGCCTGTCGTCCTCCGACCCGAACCTGCAGAACATCCCCATCCGCACCGAGGAAGGGCGCCGCATTCGCCAGGCCTTCGTGGCCCGGCCGGGCTGTGTGCTGCTGGCGGCGGACTATTCCCAGATCGAGCTGCGCATCATGGCACACCTGTCCTCGGATGCCGGCCTGCTGGCGGCGTTCTCCGCCGGTGAGGACGTGCACCGGGCCACCGCCGCGGAGGTGTTCGGGGTTACGCCGTCCGAGGTCAGCAACGACCAGCGCCGTTCGGCCAAGGCCATCAATTTCGGGCTGATCTACGGGATGTCGGCCTTCGGCCTGGCAAGGCAGCTGGGGATCGCGCGGGGCGCGGCGCAGGAATACATCGATCGCTATTTCGAACGCTATCCCGGCGTGCAGGCGTACATGGAGGCCACGCGTGCACAGGCCCGCGAGCAGGGCTATGTCGAGACGGTGTTCGGGCGTCGCCTGTATCTGCCCGACATCAAGGCGCGCAACGGGCAGCGCCGGGCGGCGGCCGAGCGTACCGCGATCAACGCGCCCATGCAGGGCACGGCAGCCGACATCATCAAGCGTGCCATGATCGATCTGCACGGCTGGATCCACGGCCAGGCGCAGCAGGATGTCACCATGATCATGCAGGTCCACGACGAACTGGTGTTCGAGGTCGCAACCACCGATGTCGATCCGGTCCGCGAGGAAATCCGTGCCCGCATGGCGGCCGCGGCCGGGTTGCGGGTGCCGCTGGTGGTGGACATCGGGGTAGGCAACAATTGGGATGAGGCCCATTGAGACGCGGCTAACGGCGGGGTGAATCGCTGAGGACTTATTTTTTCTTTAAAAAACAAATGATGAAATGATTCTGGTCGAAGTGATGGATTTACAGAAAACCCTGATTCAACAGGGTTGACCGGATCCGGCCGTGTTGCAGGGGGAAGTTTCACGGTGTGATGAAAATATTTGCGCACGGGGAACCTTTGGGCGGCCCTCCAGTCACATCTGCCACGGAGGTACAATTCCTGCTCCCCTCCCTGGGCAGGCTCCTCCTGCCGGTCCGCCAGGACAAGGCACTTGAAACCCCGGCCGAATCCCCCTTCACGCCGGGGTTTTTTTTATGCCTGCTATCGAACCTGGCCATTCTGCCGGCCGCCCTCAGTCCAGTGCGTCGAAACCCAACCAGTCATCCAGGACGGTGTGCAGCTCGTCGAGTCCTTCCCGGTTCAGTGCAGAGAACAGCTGGGCGCTGGCACCCGGGTGGATATCCTCCAGTACACGGCATACTGCCAGCAGGGTGGCCTTTGCGGGCCCGCGCTTGAGCTTGTCCGACTTGGTGAGCAGCACGTGGGTCGGCAATCCGGCCAGGTGGCACCAGCCCAGCAGCTGCCGGTCGGCGTCCTTCAACGGGTGTCGGACATCCATCAGCAGGATGACCCCGCCAAGGGATGCACGGGTTTCCAGGTAGCGGGCGATATGCTGTTGCCATTGGTCCCTGATGCTGCGTGCGACCTTCGCGTAGCCGTAACCGGGCAGGTCGACCAGGCGGCGATCCTCGGCGACGGCAAAAAAATTGATCTCGCGGGTACGGCCGGGCGCCTTGCTGATGCGGGCCAGTGCACGCTGGCCGGTGATGACGTTGAGGGCGCTGGACTTGCCGGCATTGGAGCGGCCACAGAGGGCGATCTCGATGCCGGTATCGGCCGGTGCGCGCCGGGTGTCGGGTGTCCCGAGGAGGAATCGGGTTTGTTGGTAGTGTTTGTGCATGCCGGTTTTCCCTCGCGCATTAAACGCGACTCGCCACGGAATGGAAAGTCTCTTTGTTTTTATTTATTTAGCCTCTGACAGGGTGTTTTCTCCGGTTGACCCGCACCCGCGCCGCGGGTATAAAAGGGGCCCTTTTTCGCTTGTCGGCGGGCCGCATGCGCGGGCCACGCGATTATTGAACCTGCCCATTCACGGCAGGCCGAACAGGAGCAGCTTGGACATGAAGAATTGGTTAGCAATTTCAATCACTTTGCTTGTTTCCGCCGGTGCCCTGCAGGCACACGCCGCTGGCGACCCGGTGGCCGGCAAGGCAGAGGCGGCGCAATGTGCGGCGTGCCACGGTGCCGATGGCAACAGTGTCGCCCCGGAATTTCCCAATCTGGCCGGACAGCACGCCGGTTACCTGGTCAAGCAGCTGTCCTACTTCGAAAAGGGCGAGCGCGAGAATGTCACCATGAAGCCGATGGCCTCGGTTCTCGATGAGCAGGGCCGTGAGGATGTGGCCGCCTATTTCGCCTCCCAGAAACCACACATCGGCGAGGCGGATCCGGAACTGGTCGAACTGGGCCAGCAGATCTATCGCGCCGGTAACCCGATCAGCAAGGTCGCCGCCTGCATGGGTTGCCACGGGCCCAGCGGCGCGGGCAACCCGGCGGCGCTGTACCCGGCGCTGCGTGGCCAGCATGCCAAGTACGTGGAAAACCAGCTGCACGGCTTCGCCGAGGGCAAGCGCGCCAACGAGAACGCCAAGAAGATGATGCAGATCATTGCGTCACGACTGACCAACAAGGAAATTCGCGCGGTAGCCAGCTACATCCAGGGTCTGCACTGAGCCGGGCGTCCTCCGTCCTGCCGGCCGCTGGCGCGGGACGTGCTCCGGAACTTCGCCGGCCGTCTGCTGCCGAAGTTCCGGGCTTCAGGACTCCCGTCGTTACCTGCCGGTGACTGCCGGGGCCGCCTCGAAGGCAGGGGTCACGCTTGAGCAGTGACGAAGCCTGTCCGTAAAACTCATCACACGGGGGTTTCCGCATCACGTATCCGATGCGGCGGGATGTATGATTGCCGGGATGCCTGGCGCAGGTGCTGCGGACTCAGGACAGGCGGGGGTGGGTCGTGTTCGGTGTCACACCATTTACATTCCCCCACGTTAACCTGTACCGGTCAGGTCGTATCTCCGTGGCGATTCTGAATAATATCCAGACAGGAGTTTTCTATGAAGAAGGTATCGAAATGGCTGCTTTCGCTGGTACTGGCGGTTGTCACCGTCGGCGCAGGCGCATCCGGTGTTTACACCAATGGCAAGGAATACCACACGCTCAGCAATCCGCAGCCAACCTCGAATCCGTCCAAAATCGAGGTGGTGGAGCTGTTCTGGTATGGATGCCCGCACTGCTACCACCTGGAACCCTACCTCCGGGACTGGCAGAAAACCCTGCCTGACGATGTCAACTTCGTACGCATACCGGCCATCCTCGGCCCCAGCTGGGAACTGCTGGCCAAGGCCTATTACACGGCCGAACTGCTCGGCGTGCTGGACAAGATTCATGACGAACTGTTCAGCGAGATACACGAACGCAAGCATCCCATCCGGAACGAGAAGATGCTGCGTGATTTCTTCGTGAGCCAGGGCGTATTGCCGGAATCCTTTGACAAGACCTTCAACTCCTTTGCGGTCACGGTCAAGGTGAACAACGCACGCATGATGACGCGCCGTTATGCCATCTCCGGTGTGCCGACACTGATCGTCAACGGCAAGTACAGCACCAGTGTCGGGGATGCCGGCGGCAACGAGCAGACCTTCGATGTGGTCAACTTCCTGGTCGAAAAGGAACGCAAGGAAATGGCTGCCGCGAAGAAGGCCCCCTAGTCGCCGGCACCGGCGGCCGCACACCTGCCATGAAGGCTGCCGAACTGTTTGTCCGCTGCCTGGAGAACGAGGGCGTCGAGTTCGTCTTCGGGATTCCCGGCGAGGAAAACCTGGACGTGATGGATGCGTTGCTCGACTCCTCCATCCGCTTCATCACCGTCCGCCATGAACAGGCCGCTGCGTTCATGGCGGATGTCTACGGACGCCTGACCGCGCGCCCCGGCGTATGCCTGGCCACCCTGGGGCCGGGCGCCACCAACCTGCTGACCGGGGTCGCCGACGCCAACATGGACCATGCGCCGCTCGTTGCGATCGCCGGCCAGGCGGCGACCACGCGCCTGCACAAGGAGTCTCACCAGGTGCTGGATCTCACCCGGATCTTCGAGCCGGTGACCAAGTATTCCACCAGCCTGCTGGAACCGGACATCATTCCGGAGGTGGTGCGCAAGGCATTCAAGGTTGCCATGACCTCGAAGAAGGGCGCCGCCTTCATCGAGTTTCCGGAAAACGTGGCGGACATGGAAATCGACGCGGCGCCCCTGCCGGTGAAACTGCCGACCGATCCTGAACCGGCTGCCGGCAAGGTGACCGAGGCGGCGCGTCTGATCAGCACGGCAAGGAATCCGATGATCCTTGCCGGTAACGGCGTGGTGCGTGCACACGCCTCGGAGCAACTGGCGGACTTCGCCGAACGACTGAACATTCCGGTCGCCAACACCTTCATGGCCAAGGGCGTCATCCCGTTCCGGCATCCCTGTGCCCTGGGCAGCGCGGGCCTGCAGGCAAATGACTACATCAGCTGCGGCTTCGACCGGGCCGACCTGGTCATCTGCGTGGGCTATGACCTGGTCGAGTACCATCCGTATCTCTGGCATCCCTCGCGCGACCGCAGCATCATCCACATCGACCACTCGCCCGCCGAGGTCGACGCGCATTACCCGGTGGCGGTAGGGTTGACCGGAGACATCGGCCTGAGCCTGCAACGCATCGCACAGCAGGCCAGTCGGCATGCGGGCCGGCACATCCGCCCGTTACGCGAGCGGCTGGTGAACGAGATGAACCAGCATCGCGACGACACCGGGTTTCCGGTCAAGCCGCAGAAGATCATCTGGGACCTGCGCACCGCGCTCGACCTGAAGGACATCGTCGTGTGCGATGTTGGTGCACACAAGATGTGGATGGCGCGCATGTTTCGTTGCGAGTACCCGAATACCTGTATTATTTCCAACGGGTTTGCCAGCATGGGCATCGCGGTACCGGGCGCGATCGCCGCCCGGCTGGCCTGCCCGGAGCGCAAGGTGGTTGCCGTGACCGGTGACGCCGGCTTCATGATGAACTCCCAGGAAATCGAGACGGCGATGCGCTGCCGGCTGCCGATCGTGATCCTGATCTGGAGCGACAGCAGCTACGGCCTGATCGAGTGGAAGCAGATGAATCAGTTCGGCCGCACATCCAATGTGCATTTCAGCAACCCGGATTTCGTGAAATACGCCGAATCCTTCGGCGCCAGGGGTTACCGGGTGGAGAGGACGGGCGACCTGCCGACTATACTGGGGGAGGCGCTGGCCGCCGACACGGTCTGCATCATTGACTGTCCGGTCGATTATCGGGAAAACTTCAGGCTGACGGAGCAACTGGGATCACTGGTATGTCCAACCTGACCGCAGGTGCGCAACCCGACAGTGCGGAACGGTTGGCAACGACCACAGTAGCGGCGAACATGGGACAGAAAATCCGGCTGCTCAGCTACAACGTACAGGCCGGCATCAGCACGCGCCGCTACCGGCATTACATCACCCACAGCTGGAAGCACGTACTGCCGCACGCCCAGCGCTTCGATAACCTGGACCGCATCGCCAGGCTGGTGCGCAACTACGACATCGTCGGGTTGCAGGAACTGGACGCCGGCAGCCTGCGCAGCGGTTACGTCAACCTGACGGAATACCTGAGCGAAAAGGCGGAAATGCCGTTCTGGTCCGACCAGACCAACCGCCGCATCGGTCGCCTGGCCCGGCACAGTACCGGCCTGCTGAGCCGCTTCACCCCGACCGAAATCGTCGAGCATCGCCTGCCGGGCCGCATCCCCGGCCGGGGCGTGCTGTTCATCCGGTACGGCAGCCGGGACAACTCGCTGGTGGTGCTGATCCTGCACCTGGCGCTGGGCAAGCGCACGCGCATGCTGCAGCTCGACTATATCAGCCAGATCGTCAACGAATACCGTCATGTCATCCTGATGGGTGACATGAACTGCCAGTCCGACAGCGACGAGATGGACTACCTGATCAACCGCACCCTGATGCGCGAGCCGTTCCACGGCATGGACACCTTTCCTAGCTGGCGGCCGCAACACAACATCGACCACATCCTGGTGACGCCCACCCTGCAGGTGGATTACGTGCGGGCACTGAATTTCTCGCTGTCCGATCACCTGCCGGTCGAGATGCAGATCACCCTGCCGGAGTCGGTGCGCATCGATAACGCGGCCTGAAACGTGCGTGGCCGTACTGTGTTAGTACGGCCACGCGCGGCCGGTCCCTTCCGCCATTTCGGCACAGACGGAAATGGCGTGTGCGGAGGACCCTAGATAAACAGGCAGACGTCGGACTTCTGGGCGACAGGCAGGAAGGAGGTGGCGCC
>CAZMAK010000079.1:0-10517 GCA_964564245.1 uncultured Ectothiorhodospiraceae bacterium
GCTTCGCTTCGCTCGCAATGACGGGGATTGGTGAATGAATCAGAGGTTCCCTGGCTGTACTGATGACTGAAGGCAGGATTTCTTCCGGAATACCGAACGCGGCTCTGGATTTATCCAGTGGAATGGGGACGGCGACAGGTTCTTCGTTTCTGTCAGCGCAGGAAACAGGGGGCAGATCCTGGTTTCTCCTGATATTCGTGAAAACCTGGATCTGGCCCTTGTTGTCCACATTAATGATAATGTAGCAGTCCCCGTTAACCCGGATAACAGGATGAAACGCAGAATTATCTACTGTATCGCAGCTGCCCTGGCCCTCCCTGGGAGTGCCGGTTACGCCGCTCAGGATGATAACGGACCGGCCCTGGAAAAATCATATCCCGTTCAGCTCTTCATGGACACCTGCGTAGCGGGTCACGGGCAGGCAGAGGCCGTAGCAAGCCTGGCAATGAAAATGGGGCTTGAGAAAGCACCAGTGGAAATGTCAAAACATTATCTTCTCGGCAGCAAGGGCGCAGCCTGGTACACAAAAAACGAGCATGGACAGTTTGGCCTTGCCGCCCTGGATAAGGGGGTATGTTCCGTTTTCATCCATCAGGGGGATCCGGAAACCCTGCAGGCAAGCCTGGAGGCCGGGTTGCCGGGGGAAAGCACCGGACTCAGTCACACCAGGGAGCTGGTTTCCCAGTCGGGATTTCTCACCACCACGGCATACAAGATATTCCAGGGGAAAAAATTCAGGGAACAATGGGTAATTTCGGTATCAAGCCTGCCTGAATCCAGGTTGATCGCAATCATCTCCTATAACGAACACCAGGGCTCGTAAATAATTGGGCCGGATCATTGCTGTCCCACAAACCCCCTCTCCCGGAGGGAGAGGGGGTTTGTGGGACAGCTGTGGGGCGGATACACTTTCAGTGCTCCGACTTCTTTAATCACACGGGAGAATCTGTGAGAACGATCATCTACTGCATCGCGCTGGCACTGGGGCTTTGCATAGCCACGCCCGCCCTGCCGGACCCGACCGCCAACCTCCTGGGGAATTGCATGGTCGACTCCCTGAACGGGAAAGAAAGGAAGCAGCTTGCAAAATGGATCTTCTTCGCCGTCGCGGCTCACCCGGACATGAAGTCGTATTCAACGGCCACCGCCAAAGACATCGATGAGAGTGACAGAACCATCGGGAATCTGATCACGAGACTGCTGACGGAAGACTGCCCGAATGAACTGCAATCCGCCCAGAACGCCGACCCGCTGGCGCTCAAGCGGGCCTTCGAGCTGGTCGGACAGGTCGCCATGCAGGAACTCATGGCGGACCAGAATGTAATGAAGGCGATCACGAATTATTCGCAGTACGTTGACCAGCAGAAGATCAACGCATTGCTGACCGATAGCGGGGCCCGCCCTGACAGGTAACGGATAAGGTGGACAGGAACCTGGCCACCGCGTGAAACAGCCGATCCGAAACATTCGATTCTGGCACGGAGCCACGCTGGAAAACGTGCAGCAGATCCCGTATTTCATCCATCCCGGCAACCGTCACGCATCCGTCCGGACGTGCCGCACCGCCCGGCTCAAGATTCCCCGTCCAGCACCGACAAGATTACTGAACCGCAAACCTTCGACACCCGGTTTGCAATGTCCCGGTAACCCGCGGCGCCTGCGCCAGGCTTGACCAGCGTGATATGAAAGGACTTTCTGTAACCCTGCTGGCAATGGTACTGGCTATCGGCCCGGGTACGGCGCCATGCATGATGAATACCTGGACCCTGCCGGCCGAAACCGGCCCTGCCCCCGACACCGCAACCCCTTCCTCCGCCTCCCACTTCACCGACCCGGGCAGTTCGGGGGAACCGTCGCTGGCCCCGGCCCGCACGCCGGCGCAGCAGCAGGCGGTCTCCACCCGCCGCTACGCCTGCCGGCAGAACCTGGCCGGCGGCGTGGACGTGGATCACGTGTCCGCAGACCAGGCCTGCGCCGCCGGGACGGAGGACACCCCGCAACGTTTCTCGCTCCGGCTGGGGCGTCGCCTGGGCTCGGGCAGCGGTATCCTCGGCAAATTCGACGGGGTGCGCATGGACTACCACCCGAACGAGAATCTGGGCCTGCACGGCATCGCCGGTTACCGGCCGCTGTCGGCCAGTGACGTCTTCAACCCGGCCCGCCAGGTGTACGGAATCAGTGCTGAATCGGCGTTAGCCGGGCGGGACTGGGACCTGGGCAGCTATCTCGTCGAGCAGCAGGAAAACGGGCATCTGGCCGGCCGCGCGCTGGGTGGCGCGCTACGCTACCTGCAACCGGGCCGCTCGATGCTGGTGTTTCTGGATTACGACGTGGCCGACCACACACTGGGCACACTGCTGACCACGGGAGCCTGGATGTTACCCGGCAAGACCACCGTCAGCGCAACCCTGGACCTTCAGCACCGCCCGATCCGGGAACGGCAACAGCAATACCTGCAGGATTCCATGACGGTGACGGAGGGCTGGAACTGGCTGCTGCCCACCGACCGGCTGGCGTACTACACCGGCGCCGGCACGAACCGGGTCAGCATCCTGGCCGGCAGCCTGTCGCATGCGTTGTCCCGTCGCATCAGGCTGAGCGGCGACGTGGTCCTGCTCGACGCCACAGGCGACACCGATACCGCGGCAACGAACCGGTCGAGTGAAGTCTTCTATCACCTGAAACTGACCGGACAGGACCTGCTGATTGCCGGCGATCGCAGCAAGCTGGACGTGCGCCGCACCGTGACGGAAGACGGCGAGACCCGTACCGCCACCCTCGACACCCGGTTCACCATCCGGCGCTTCTGGAACCTGGTCTCACAACTGCGCGCGGACTATTTCAGTCCGTCTGTCGCCAGTGACTCACACTGGGTCGCTTCCCCGAATGTAAAAATGGAATACCGTCCGAACCGGCATTACGGTTTCCACATCGAGGCCGGTGGCAGCCTGTCGAACGGGGAAGATCCCGCCGCCGATAGCCGCCAGCCGTCCTATTTTGTGAGCCTGGGCTATCAGGCGAAGTTCTAGCCGCGCGGGCGGCGACGTACCGGCCCCTGGCACCCGCCGCCTGCCCGGCCTTCGTCCCGGCATCGAACGGGGCAACCGCCTGCGGTTTCGATGGCATCCGGACGTGTTGTCCGGCAAGCTGTCACCTGCACAACCATGAACGCCCGACCTGCACCCGAATCCGGCGCGACCGGCGCCACCGCTACCGCCTGGAAGCATCTGCCGGCAGGCATCTGGGCACTCGGCCTGGGATCGCTGTTCATGGACATGTCCTCGGAGCTGATCCACAGCCTGCTGCCGCTGTTCCTGGTCACCACCCTCGGCGCCTCCGTGGTGACGGTCGGCCTCATCGAGGGCGTGGCGGAGGCAACCGCGGCCATCGCGAAGGTCTTTTCCGGCACCCTCAGCGATTACCTCGGCCGGCGCAAGTGGCTGGTGGTGTCCGGCTATGCGCTTGCCGCGCTCACCAAGCCGATCTTTCCGCTGGCCGGTTCCGTTCACTGGGTGTTCGCGGCACGCTTTCTCGACCGCGTGGGCAAGGGTGTCCGCGGCGCTCCGCGCGATGCACTGGTCGCGGAACTGGCACCGGCACAGTTACGCGGTGCCGCCTTCGGCCTGCGCCAGGCACTCGACTCGGTGGGTGCAGTGATCGGCCCGCTGCTGGCCCTGGTGCTCATGGTCGTCCTTGCCGGCGACATCCGTACGGTCATGTGGTTCGCCGTGCTCCCGGCGCTCATCACCGTAGTCCTGCTGCTGGTCTTTGTCCGCGAGCCCGCACGCGCACCGGCCGACGGGGTGAACAGGCAGGGATTCACCCTCGCCAACGCCGCGCGGCTGCCGCTGCGTTACTGGCTGGTCGTCCTGCTCGGTGCGGTGTTCACGCTGGCACGGTTCAGCGAGGCATTCCTGGTACTGCGTGTCCGGGACGTCGGGCTTGGCCTGGGTTACGCGCCCCTGGTACTGATCGTGATGAACGTCTTTTACGCCGGGGCCGCCTACCCGGCCGGGTCCGTGGCCGACCGTAACCGGCCACGGACCCTGTTGCTGCCCGGCCTCGCCCTGCTGATCGGCGCCGACCTGTTGCTGGCCAGCGCGACCTCCACGGGGGCCGTGCTCACCGGCGCCGCCCTGTGGGGCCTGCATATGGCCCTCACCCAGGGCCTGTTCTCCAAGCTGGTCGCAGACAGTGCGCCCGCCGCCCTGCTGGGTACCGGGTTCGGCCTCTTCAACCTGGTCAGCGGCGTGGCACTGCTGCTGGCGAGCGTGGTTGCCGGTACCCTGTGGAGCACATACGGGGCGCCGGCTACGTTCCTGGCCGGTGCCGGCTTTGCGGCGGTCGCGGCCGGCGGCCTGCTGGTTACCATACGCCGGTAGAGAGAACCCCTGTCGGACCTGGGACTGATCGACTGCGCCGGTGGGACAGCGGTCCATTGTTCCGCTCCTCCTCGTCAAATAGCGACGGCTATTCTCCTCGAACGATCGGAAAAATGGCCTCGTTCTCCCACACGGCTCGCTACGATCACCCGAATCCGACAGGCTCCCAAGGCCCGTTTTCCGATAGAATGGACATTCATCGCCCGTGATCCCTGTTCAGCACATATCCGGCCCTGCGTACACCAGATTCCGCGAGGATCCCATGCATCGGCGCTGCATCCTGTTCATCCTGGCTTGCCTGCCGGTCATCCCGGCATGCGCCGCAGCCCCGGAAACCGGTCCCGGCGCGGAGACGACGTCGACATGATCATCGGGGAGCACCAGAACCGGGGATCCAACGGCGGTCACCGGCGGCTGACGATCTGGCGCGACGGGCACTCGGAGGTCGAGGTGGTGCCGATGGCGCAGATTGGCGCCGGCCCGCCCGGCCTGACGCCGAAAGACGGCTGGACCGTCGAACGGCAGGAACACCGGATCCGCTTCCTGCGCAGGGACACCTATCCTCTGGCGGTGGCACACGTAAAACTGCAGCAGGCACTCGAGGCCGGCATCGCCCGGCTCGAAACCTTCCCGGCGGCTTACCTCGACGGCAGCGGGACGCGGGTCGTCGTGCGGATAGACGGCAAGGAACGGGAAACGGTCATCCCGGTGTTCATGGACAACGACAAGGGAAGCAGGAATTACCGGCGCTTCATGGCCGTATCGAAGATCCTGGACGGCTTCGATACCGATGCCTTTACCGATGACGGTCGATGATGACCCGCTCCGCTTTGTCCAGACCGTATTCACCCCTCCGACACAGGACCCGTCATGAGCCAGCTACCGAAATGCCCTGAATGCAGCTCCGGATTTACCTACGAAGACCGGGGCCTGTATGTCTGCCCGGAGTGCGGCCACGAGTGGTCGGCCGACGACGCCGGCGAGGATGCGGAGGAGTCGCGTACCGTGCGCGACGCCCACGGTAACCCGCTGCAGGACGGTGACACGGTCACGGTGATCAAGGACCTCAAGGTGAAAGGCTCGTCGCAGGTGGTCAAGGTCGGAACCCGGGTAAAGAATATCCGCCTGGTCGAGGGCGACCATGACATCGACTGCCGGATCGACGGGATCGGCGCGATGCAGCTGAAATCGGAATTCGTGAAGAAGGCCTGATCCGCGCCCGACCGGGCCGGGGTGGCAGCACGGGATCGCACGTCACCGCATTCCGCCAGGAAAGACACCGCACAGGAAACACCAATGCAGATCTGGGTTGATGCCGATGCCTGTCCCGTTGTGATCAGGGACATCCTGTTTCGCGCGGCGGAGCGCACCGGCGTGCGGGTCACGCTGGTCGCGAACCAGCCGGTTCGCACGCCTGCTTCCCGTTTTGTCCACAGCGTGCAGGTCGCACCCGGTTTCGATGTGGCCGACAACGAAATCGTCCGGCGCGTCGAGGCCGGCGACCTGGTGATTACCAGCGACATCCCGCTCGCCGCCGAGGTGATCGGCAAGGGCGCACAGGCGCTCGGCCCGCGCGGCGAACTCCACACCACGGAAAACATCCGGGAACGCCTGAACCTGCGCGATTTCATGGATACCATGCGCGCCAGCGGGATCCATACCGGCGGGCCGCCGGCGTTGAGCCGGTCGGACCGGCAGGCGTTCGCCAATCACCTCGACCGCTGGCTGACACGCCATGCCCGGGGTGGCATAAGGGAATAAGAAAGGGGCGGATGACCGCCCCTTTCTGGTGGCCGGGAGAAACCGCGTCAGCTTGCGGCAGCCCGTTCCTTCGTTTCCTTGATGACATCCTCGGCCACGTTTCGCGGGCACGGGGCGTAGTGCAGGAACTCCATGGAAAACTGGCCACGACCGGAGGTCATGGTGCGCAGGTCACCGATGTAACCGAACATGGTGCTGAGCGGGCACTCGGCCTTGATGTGCACGTTGGTGACACTCGGTTCCTGCGACTTGATCATGCCACGGCGGCGGTTGAGGTCACCGATCACGTCACCGACATGGTCTTCCGGGGTGTACACGTCCACGCGCATGATCGGCTCCAGCAGCTGCGGACCGGCCTTCGGCATGCTCTGGCGATAGCCGGCACCGGCCGCCAGTTCGTAGGCTATCGCCGAGGAATCGACCGGGTGGTAGCTACCGTCGGTCAGGACCACCTTGAAGTCGAGGCACGGGAAACCGGCCAGCACACCGCGTTCCTTGCTCTTCTGGAAGCCCTTGTCCACGGCCGGCCAGAATTCACGCGGCACGGTACCGCCGGTCACGGCGGACTCGAACACATAGCCGCTGCCCGGCTCGCCCGGCTCGATCACGTACTCGATCTTGGCGAACTGGCCGGAACCGCCGGTCTGCTTCTTGTGCGTATAGACGTCCTCGATACGCTGCGTGATGGTCTCGCGATACGCCACCTGCGGCTTGCCGACGGTTACGTCGACGCCGTGGGTGCGGCGCAGGATATCGACCTTGATGTCGAGGTGCAGTTCGCCCATGCCCTTGAGGATGGTCTCGCCACTGTCCTCGTCGGTCTCCATGCGGAACGACGGGTCTTCCTTGATCATCTTGCCCAGCGCGATGCCCATCTTCTCGGCCGCGCCCTTGTCCTTCGGCGCCACCGCGATCGAGATGACCGGGTCCGGGAATACCATCGGCTCCAGCGTGGCCGGATCCTTCGGGTCGCACAGCGTGTGACCGGTCTGCACGTTCTTCATGCCGATCACGGCGACGATGTCACCGGCCTGTGCGCTGTCCAGTTCCTCGCGCGAGTCGGCGTGCATTTCGACGATGCGTCCGATGCGCTCGGTCTTGCCGGTAAAGGTATTGAGCACCGTGGAACCCTTTTCCAGCTTGCCGGAATAGATGCGGATGAAGGTCAGCGCACCGAAGCGGTCGTCCATGATCTTGAACGCCAGCGCACGCAGCGGCCGGTCGGCGTCGACCAGCGCGAACTTGCCGGTCTCGTGCCCCTCCAGGTCGACTTCCGGCTGCGGCGTGACCTGGGTCGGATCGGGCAGGTAGTCCACTACCGCGTCCAGCACCAGCTGGATACCCTTGTTCTTGAAGGCGGAACCGCAGTAGGTCGGGAAGAAATGCAGCGCGATGGTACCCTTGCGGATGCAGCGTTTGAGATCCTCGATCGAGGGCTCCTCGCCATCGAGGTATTTGCCCATCAGGTCATCATCTTCCTCGACCGCGGTCTCGACCAGCTTTTCGCGCCATTCATCGACCAGGTCGGCCATATCCGCCGGCGGTTCTTCCACGGTGTAGGCGGCCGGGTCACCGGAGTTGTCCCACACCCAGGCCTTGCGCGTCAGCAGGTCGACCACACCCCTGAAGTTTTCCTCGACACCGATCGGCAACACCATCACCAGCGGCGTGGCGGCCAGCACGTCCTGGACCTGCTTCACCACCCGGTAGAAATCCGCACCCATGCGATCGAGCTTGTTGACGAAGATCACGCGCGCCACTTCCGACTCATTGGCGTAGCGCCAGTTGGTCTCGGACTGCGGCTCCACGCCGCCGGAACCACAGAACACGCCGACACCGCCGTCCAGCACCTTGAGGGAACGGTACACCTCGATGGTGAAATCAACGTGGCCGGGGGTGTCGATAATGTTCAGACGATGATCGTTCCAGTAGCAACTGGTGGCGGCGGACTGGATGGTGATTCCGCGCTCGCGCTCCTGATCCATGAAGTCGGTGGTCGTTTCGCCTTCGTGCACCTCGCCGATCTTGTGGATCTTGCCGGTCAGCTTGAGGATACGTTCCGTGGTCGTGGTCTTGCCGGCATCCACGTGGGCAAAGATACCGATGTTTCTGTACTTGGATAGATCAGTCATGTCCCTGCTACTCGTTAGGTTGAATTCTGGAAATCGTGACAAGCGCCGGTCGGTCACAGCCGGCTGCAGCGCAATGGAGACGGAATCCGGGCTGACAATGGGGCGCAAGCCCGCTTCGCTTGTGAACAGCGCCGCGCGATTATAAACGAATGCCGTGATAAATCCATGATTAGGCCGAATTTTGCGCGTCCCGCCGGTGGGGGTTGGCGGGTAGTCCGGTGGTTTCCCGCCGGGTTCGTGCCGCCATCATGCCGCCATGCACGATATTCCGGAGCGCATCGCCGGCATCCGCCCTGCTGCGCCTGCTCCGCCGTTTCTGATGAGTTGATCGCAATCCAGGCCGCAGCCCGCCTGAACCGGGCGTACCCGGTATCAACAATCCGCGAGGGGAAATTCCGGCCGCGCCGGGGCCAGCGGGCCGACGCTACAGCTCGATGCCGCGGACCGGCTCGCCCGTGGCGTTGACCCGGTACAGTGCACGGCCCGTATCAGTCACCTCGACACGCAACCGCAGGCCGACGCCGGAGCGGCGCATGGCAAGGCTCTCGTAGCGAAACAGGACACACAGGCCACGACCCTGCTCCACTGCCCTGTCCAGGCGCTTGCCCATCAGCTCGGTATCACAGCCGGGCCAGGCCAGCACTGCGGAACAGGCACCGGTTTCCAGCAGCGACTCCACCGTCCACAGGGCACTGCGGCCCGGATGCGGATTGACCTGTAGCAGGTGGCTGGCGTTGATCTCCGGGTCGGTAAACACACTGGCACGCGCCGCAAACGGCGGCGTGACCAGCGCAATGGTCCGGCCCTGGCGGCTGAGCCGGCGCAATGCCGGCAGCAGCAGGTCGGTCGCATCTGCCAGCATGTCCGGCACGATGATCTCGACCACACCGCGCCTGGGCCAGCCGCCATCCGGCAACAGCTCGTCCAGCCCGTCGATACCACTGGGCACGATCCTCGAGCTGCCGCGGACAGCGCCCGCCTCCGAGGCATTGAGATGACAGAGTCCGGAAGCCATGTGCATCACCTGATCTCCTTGCGCAGTACACCGACGGCCAGGCCTTCGATCACCAGTTCCTGTTCCCGCAGGTCGACGCGAATCGGTTCATAATCGGGGTTTTCCGGCATCAGCCGCACCACGGCCCCGCGTTGCCGGAAACGCTTGACCGTCACCTCGTCATCCAGCCGGGCCACCACGATCTGGCCGCTGTCGGCACGTGCGGTGCGATGTACGGCCAGCAGGTCACCGTTCAGGATACCGGCATCCCGCATGCTGTTGCCGCGCACCCGCAGCAGGTAATCCGCGGCCGGGTGGAAGGTATCGGGATCGACGTGGCAATAGTCCTCGATGTGTTCTTCCGCGAGGATCGGCTCACCGGCCGCTACCCGCCCGACCACCGGCAGGCCGTAGTCTTCCTCCAGCAGGCGGATCCCGCGCGAGGAACCGGGCACCAGTTCCACGTAGCCCTTGCGCTCCAGGGCGCGCAGGTGGTCTTCCGCGGCGTTCGGGGAGCGGAAACCCAGCGTGGCGGCGATCTCCGCGCGGGTCGGTGGACAGCCTTCTTCCGCCATGTGGCTCCGGATCAGTTCGAGTATTTCGGCCTGCCGGTCCGTCAGATCATCCTGTGTCATATCCTGCCTGCTGGTTATCCATACAGTAGCTGTGATTATATCCAGTCACCCTGCCGTTGCAAGCGGAATTATCGGACCGGGCCGGGCCATCCCGGATAATGTTCGTCATGCCCGGATATTTGGATTATCATTGGCCGGATCAGGTAAACCCGACCATGTCCAGCCACCCGTACCCCGAACATCATCGTCATTCCGTCGCCGTCGCGGTCGGTCACATCGTGATCGGCGGCACGGCCCCGGTCGTGGTGCAGTCGATGACCAATACCGACACGGCGGACGTCGCCGCCACCGTACAACAGGTGCGCGAGCTGGCCGCCGCCGGCTCCGAACTGGTGCGGATCACGGTCAATTCCGAGGCCGCCGCCGCGGCCGTCCCGGCCATTGCGGAACGCCTGGAGAGCGCCGGCGTGGACGTCCCGCTGATCGGCGATTTCCATTTCAACGGCCACCGGCTGCTGGCGAAATTTCCGGACTGCGCACAGGCGCTGGGCAAGTACCGCATCAACCCCGGCAATGTGGGCCGCGGCAGGAAACGGGACGAGCAGTTCGCCCAGATGGTGGAAACCGCGTGCCGTTACGACAAGCCGGTCCGCATCGGCGTCAACTGGGGCTC
>CAZMAK010000080.1:0-5802 GCA_964564245.1 uncultured Ectothiorhodospiraceae bacterium
GTGTGACATATTGTGATTGTTGATATCCAGTGCCCGCAGGATCACCTTGCGCTCCGCCCGGGCACGCGCCTCACGCAGGTTGAGCGACAGGTTGGCCGTCTCCGCCTGCAGGCCGAGATCCTGCTCCGTGATCAGCCTGCCCTCGGCCATCACCACCGCCCGCTTTACCCGGTTCTCCATTTCCCTGACGTTACCGGGCCATGCATAGTTTTCCACGCTTGCACAGGCCTGGTCGGTAAATCCGGCCAGGGTATGTTTGCCCAGGTCCGCATATTTCCGGAGAAAGGTACGCGCCAGCAGCAGGCGGTCGCCTTCACGCTCGCGCAACGGCGGGATGTGAATGACGATCTCGCTGACACGGTAGTACAGATCCTCGCGGAAACCGCCGTCCCGGATCAGTTCCCGGAGATTGCGGTGCGTGGCGCAGACGACGCGTACGTCGACCGGAATCGGACGGTGACCACCGAGACGCTCGATGGTGTGTTCCTGCAGGAACCGCAACAGCTTGGCCTGCAGCGACAGCGGCAGGTCACCGATCTCGTCCAGGAAGAAGGTACCGCCGCCGGCATGCTCGATCTTGCCCGGGCTCTGCCGCACCGCGCCGGTAAAGGCGCCTTTCTCATAGCCGAACAGCTCGCTTTCCAGCAGGGTCTCCGGAATTGCCGCACAGTTGATTGCGACGAACGGTCCCTGGCTGCGATCGCCCAGACCATGCAGGGCGCGCGCCACCAGTTCCTTGCCGGTACCGCTCTCCCCGGTAATCAGCACCCCCACATCGGTGGGGGCGACCTTGCGGGTCATGTTGCAGACCTCCAGCATGCCGCGGCTGGAATACACGATGCCGTCGAGCGCACTGCCGCCCTGCATCGCGCTGAGCCTGCGGTTCTCGGCCTCCAGGTCATACAGGTTGTTGGCGCGATCCACGATCAGCGCCAGCACCTCGGGGTCGACCGGTTTCTGGTAGAAGTCGTAGGCGCCAAGTGCGATGGCCCTGAGCGCCACCTGCCGGTCGTCATTGCCGGTCACCACGATCACCCTGGTATGCGGGGACAGGCGCAGGATTTCCCCGAGTATCGCCAGGCCCTCCGATGCATTCGCCGTATCCGGTGGCAGGCCCAGGTCCAGCGTGACCACGTGCGGCTGGTGCTGTTGCAGCAGCTGCAGGGCGCCGGTGCGATGCTCGGCAAAATATACCTGGTAGCCATCGAACGCCCACTTCAGCTGCTTTTGCAGCGCGGGATTGTCCTCGATCACGAGCAATGGCTTCAGTACTGCGTCATTCATGCCTGTTCCCTGTGTCCGGGCGGTCCGGGTTCCGTCGCGCTGACCGTCTCGAGAGGATCCACGCATCCCGTGTCGCCGGCCACCTTGCAGGCCGGAATCCGCAAGGACACCAGCGTACCCTGCCCGGGCGTGCTGTGAACCCGGATTTCACCACCCAGCTGCTGTACGTACTCCCGGCTTTCGTACATGCCGATCCCCATCCCGGCGTTGCCCCGGGTGGTGTCGAAGGGTCTGAACAGCCGGTGCCTGATGAAATCCTCGTCCATCCCGATCCCGGTGTCCTCGATCCCCACCACGCAGAAACCGTCTTCCGCGGACAGGTGCACCACGACCCGGCCATCCGCGGCACAGGCCAGGCGCGCGTTCTCAATGAGGTGCAACAGCACGTGTTCGAGCTGTTCCCGTTCAGCGGCCACCCGGCAGGTGGCTTGCGTCGTCTCGAGTACCGGCAGCGGACCAGGCGACGTACACCGGCCGATCACCTGACCGATGGTTTCAGACAGGTCGATGAGCGTCATTTTTCCGGCCTGCAGCTGTTTGTTGCGCAGCTGTTGCAGCAGTCGCTTGATATCGGCGGCAGAGGTCGCCACCGAATCGAAGGCATCTTCAAGAAATTCCGGGTTGTGCCGGTGCCGGGCGGCGTTCCTGGCCACCATGTCCAGCCCGGCGGCGACATTCTTCAGGTCATGCACCATATAGGAGGAAAGCCGGTGGAACACCTCGAACTGGCGGGCCTGTGCCAGTGCCTCCGAGGTCTGCATGACGGCCAGGTGGCTGGCGACCTGGTGAGCCGCGGTCTTCAGCAGGTCGCGATCCTCCCAGTTCACCTCCCGCACACGCAGCGGGGCGGCCAGGATCACGAAGCCGTTCAGTTGACGGGTACCGCTCAGTGGCACCACCAGCCAGCCATCCGGCAGATCGATCAGCCAGGCCGGCAGCTCGAGCCCGGTGTATTCCTCCACCCGTTTTTCCAGTTCCAGCAGGTTGATGACATAGCCCGTACGCTCGAGAAAGCGGATCAGCGGGTGGTCCCGGTCCAGGGCGTCCTCGACGTGACGGGACAGCCAGGAGGTATGGTTTCTGTACACGCCGCGCTCGTCGAGCAGCCAGAGCAGCCCTGCGCGTGCACCGACCAGCTGTGCCAGCACCCGGATGGCGGCCTCGTAGCTGCCCTCGCCGCTGCCGGCATCATTCAGTGCACCGGTAAGCGTCAGCCACTCGTGACGGTAGTCGTACTTGTTGCGATAGAAGTGCTTGGCCAGGAACACCAGCATCTCGCGCCGGAACTTCACGGAGAACAGCAGCGTGACGAGCAGAACGACCGCCAGCGAGAAAAACACGATCCGCAAGGTGCCGCCCAGGCTGCCACCGTATTCGCGCAGGTAGTAGCTGGCACCAGCCATGACCAGCAGATAGATTCCGCTGCCGACAAAAGCCGTGGAATACAACACGATATCCCGTGACAGGAAGATGTCGGGTGACCACTTCCGGTTACGCAGTACGCTCAGCACCAGCCAGGGCACGGCGATCATGTTGACGAAACCACGGGCGTTCCACAGTTCCTGGTCGACCCCGGCAAACAGCAGCGCCTCGGAATACAGATAGAAGTCGAAGGTAAACACGAGGCCGAGGCCGATGAACAGGTGCTTGAGTGCCTGCCGCCCGCCCGGCGCGAGATTGCGGTAGAGCTGCTCGATCAGGACCAGGCCGATACCGGCGAGCAGCACATGGCCGCTGAGCGCCGGCCGGAACAGGTCGTGCTGCCACCCGCTATCCGGCCGGAAACCGCTCACCCGGTCCACCGCCAGTACCAGCAGCGCCACGGCAACCGACAGGGCCAGTCCATGGCGCACGAACCAGCGTTGCGCGGCCATGCGCTGCGCGGCCGGTTCGAACAGCTTCAGCAGAAAGGCGTACCAGGCGATGTAGCGCAGCACCTCGCCCAGCTGGTATCCGGTCGATGGCCACGGGCGGTCCGGCACGTACAGGGTCGCGAGCACGGCCCACACGGCCGTAGCCAGGACGGCAACGATCAGCAACCGGCCCTGGGCATTGCTGCGCCCGCCGGACAGCAACAGGACGGCCAGCAGGCCGAAGGCCAGCGCCGCACCGAGATAACTGTAGAAACCGATCATTGCACTTCCGTCCGGCCGGGGCGAGGCCCGCTGCCCTGCCACCTGTACGCTATCGATATAGCGGCCCGGGCGTCAATAAATTTTACAGTTTATCGGAAGGACACGAACCGGCCCGCCGGTTCGGGGTACCCGGCGCCCCCGGGCAGGAACAATCCGCCGGGGAGCGGCACTCGCCGGTCAGCCGGCACCCAGCGAACGGAGCAGGGCCTCGTGGATACCGCCGAAACCGCCGTTGCTCATGATCAGGACATGGTCCCCTGCGCGCGCCTCGGCCACCACGGCCTGCAGCAGGTCATCGACGGAGCCGGCGACCTCGACGGGCATGGCCGCCGCACCGGCCACTTCCTGCAACGACCAGCCCAGCTGCGGAGGCTGGTACAGCCAGACCCGGTCGGCCCCCTGCAGCGAGTCCGCCAGCGCATGGCGATGCACACCCAGCTGCATGGTATTGGAACGCGGCTCCAGCAGTACCAGGATGCGCGCACTCCCCACCCGGTGGCGCAGGCCCTGCAGGGTGGTCGCAATGGCGGTCGGGTGGTGGGCAAAATCATCATAGACCGTGACCCCGCCCACGCTGCCGCGTACCTCCATGCGTCGTTTCACCCCCTCGAACGCACCCAGTGCGGCAATGGCCTGTGGCACCGGCACCCCGGCGTGGCGTGCCGCCGCAATCGCCGCCAGTGCGTTGTTCACGTTATGTGTCCCGATCTGCGACCACTGCACGATGCCGGCCGGCGCGCCCTCGAACCGCACCTCGAACTGACTGCCGTCGGCGGCCAGCAGGCGCGCCTGCCAGGGGGCATCCGGCCCCGCCTGCGCAAAGCACTCGGTTTCCGTCCAGCAACCCCGTGCCAGCACCCGTGACAGGCTGGCGTCCGCAGCATTGCACAGGATCCGGCCGTTACCGGGGACGGTACGCACCAGGTGGTGGAACTGGGTCTCGATGGCCGCAAGGTCCGGAAAGATATCGGCGTGGTCGTATTCGAGGTTGTTCAGGACCAGCGTGCGGGGATGGTAGTGAACGAACTTGGAGCGCTTGTCGAAGAAGGCCGTGTCGTATTCATCCGCCTCGACCACAAAGAACGGCGAGCGGCCGGCACGCGCCGACACCCCGAAATTGGCGGGTACGCCACCGATCAGGAAGCCCGGCGCCAGACCCGCCGATTCCAGTATCCACGCCAGCATGCTGGCCGTGGTGGTCTTGCCGTGGGTACCGGCCACGGCCAGCACCCAGCGTTCGTGCAGTACGTGTTCGGCCAGCCACTGCGGGCCGGAGGTATAGGCAAGCCCCTGGTTCAGCACGGATTCCACGGCCGGGTTGCCACGCGACATGGCATTGCCGATCACCACGCAATCCGGTGCCGGCTGCAGCTGTACCGGATCGTAGCCCTCGGTCAGCACGATACCCTGCTGTTGCAGCTGGGTGCTCATCGGCGGATAGACGTTGGCATCGGCACCGCTGACGGTGATCCCCTGCTCGCGCGCCAGCAACGCGATCCCGCCCATGAACGTACCGCAGATTCCCAGGATATGAATGTGCATGCGCACTCCGGATGATGACGCGGATTACTGGCCGGCAAGCTGCGGAAAACTGGTCACCATGACCTGGGTGCTGACCAGGATGTAGAGCAGGGAGACCGCCACGCCAAGCGCCAGTGAACTCGACATCGCGTGCCGAATGATATGGGCTGTCACCAGCAGATTCCAGAACAGCAGCAACAGCCACAACCATGACATGGATTCCGCACCCGGGCCGATCCCGGAAACGACCACCAGCGAGAGCGCCACCGCCGGTATCCCCAGCATGGTGCCGGCGCCGGCCAGCGCGGAGAGTGTCTGCAGTATGCGCTGCGGCTTGCTGAGCAGATAGAGCAGTGCCACGGCGAACACGCTCAGCATCACGGTGTCCAGCAGGGCAATCTGCATCCCGGTAACGAAACCGCTCGATATCGTGGAGGCCAGCACGGACAGCAACAGGTAACAGCCGAGCGAGAATCCCAGCAGCCAGGGGGAGGCCGGCAGGTGCTGGGGCGGAACACGCAGCAGGCACAGATCCAGCCAGAAGCGCAACAACTGCCTCATGCCGGCAGCAATCCATCAGGATGAACTGGCGACCCGCCCCGGCCTGCGTGCACTACCGCTTCCTGATTGCCGCTTTCTTCTTGACAGGGGTTTTCCTGCGCGAGGCTGTTTTCGTGGCCGCCTTGCGGGTGGTGGGCTTTTTCGCGGGTGTCTTGCGGGCGGCAGTCTTCTTCGGCAGTGACTTGCTGCCCACCTTCTTCTTCACGGCCCCGGACGCCTTCGTGGCCCTGGTGGTTTTCCCCACCCGGGCGCGCCCCGCTGCCGCCCTGCTGCCGGTTTTTCCCTTGCTGACGGTCTTCTT
>CAZMAK010000080.1:5902-10463 GCA_964564245.1 uncultured Ectothiorhodospiraceae bacterium
TTTGCCGTAGTCTTCTTTGCCGCCGTCTTCTTCGCGACGGGCTTCTTTGCCGCGACCTTTGTGGCCGCTGCCTTCTGCGCGGGAGCCTTCCCGGAAGCGGGCCTGGCGGCCGCCGCCTTTACCGCCGGCTTGCCGGTGGACTTTTTCGACGCCGGGGCGGCCTTGCCGTCCTTCGTCCGGCGGGTGGCGCGGTGCTTTTCCACGGCGGCACGGATGGCGTCGGAGCGGTGCGTTTCCTTGCGGGAACTGACCTTGATACCGTCCACGATCCGCACGACTGCATTGAAGATGTCGCTGATCTCGCCAACGCCCTGTACGGTACGCAGCTTGTCCTGTTCCCCGTAATAGGCAATGACCGGGTGGGTCTGGGCTTCATAGACCCGCAACCGGTTGCCAATGGTCTCCTCGTTGTCGTCGCTGCGGTGGCGCAGGCGGCCACCACACGCATCACAGCGGCCGTCGATGTGTGGCGGGGAATAGAACACGTTGTACATCTGCCCGCAGTTGAGGCAGGTACGGCGCCCGACCAGGCGCTGGATCAGCGCGTCCACGTCGACCGAGACCAGCAACGCCAGGTTGATGGTCCGGCCCAGGCCGTTCAGCAACTGGTCGAGTGCCTCGGCCTGCGGCAGGTTGCGCGGAAAACCGTCAAGAATAAATCCGTTACGCGCGTCCGGGCGGGTGATCCGCTCATGGATGATGCCCAGTACGATGTCGTCACCGACCAGTTGCCCGGCATCCATGGCCGCCTTGGCCTGGCGCCCAAGCGGGGTGCCGGCGGCGACCGCCTCGCGCAACATGTCGCCGGTGGAGATCTGCGGAAGCCGGTATTTTTCCTCAAGCAGCCTGGCCTGGGTACCCTTGCCAGAGCCGGGCGCACCCAGCAGTACAATCCTCATCGTGGTGTTGCATCCCTATAGTCAGTTGATTTTATTGACTTCCTGTTCCGGCGCAGATTTTTTCGATACTGATATACATTTTTTTGCATGGCCGCCACGCACAGCAGCGATTAAGCTACCCCCTGCACATGGTATAAGTCAACGAAGCTCATGAAATAAATCAGGTTTTGAGCTAGAATTCCGCCTCCTTTCGACACACCCCAACGGCGACCCCTATGAGTGCCATCGAAGATTTCACCGAGAGTGAACTGTGGATCCTCCGCACCACGCTGGTGGAACGCTATGGCAGGGAGCTCGGGATCCAGCAGGCGGACATCGAGCTGCGGCTCAACCCCGCGTCGACCGAACTGAGCCTCTGCCCCGCCGCCTACTGGCAGGAGGATGGCTGTCATTTCATCGTCTGCAAGACCGGCGCATCGCGCTATCGTTGTCAGTTCTACTACCGCGTCCACGAAATGTACGGCACCGGGATCGAGGAATTCGATGACCTGTCGGAATGCGTCGTGACGCTGCTGCAGGTACAGGCGGACCATGCCGCCACGAACCGGTAACCACGTGGCCAGATACCACTTTTTTTACCTGTATTTCCGACTTCGCTGATTTCGATCAACTTGTCAGGAGAAATACGGGCAAAGAATGGCGTCCGGCCCCGATCCATAACGGAGAGTTGATCATATGGCTAAGAAAAACGCGTTCTATGCACAATCCGGCGGGGTGACTGCCGTCATCAACGCATCGGCCTGCGGCGTAATCGAGACCGCACGCAAGCACAAGGACAGGATCGGCAAGGTCTATGCCGGCCGGAACGGCATCATCGGGGCATTGACCGAAGACCTGATCGACACCAGCAAGGAGAGCAACAAGGCGATTGCCGCCCTGCGCCACACCCCGTCCGGCGCCTTCGGCTCCTGCCGCTACAAGATGAAGAGCCTGGAGGCCAACAAGCGCGAATACGACCGCCTGATCGAGGTATTCGCCGCGCACAACATCGGGTATTTCTTCTACAACGGCGGCGGCGATTCCGCCGATACCTGCCTGAAGGTATCGCAGCTCTCCCAGGCCACGGGCTATCCGATCCAGGCCATCCACGTGCCGAAGACCGTCGACAACGACCTGCCGGTCACCGACAACTGCCCGGGTTTCGGCTCGGTGGCCAAGTACATTGCGGTGAGCACCCGCGAGGCCAGCTTCGACGTCGCCTCCATGGCCAAGACCTCGACCAAGGTATTCGTGCTGGAGGTGATGGGCCGCCATGCCGGCTGGATCGCCGCGGCCGGCGGCCTGGCCGCCTCGGCCGATTGCGACCTGCCGATCGTCATCCTGTTCCCCGAGGTGGCCTTCGACCAGGAGGCGTTCCTGGCCAGGGTCAGGGAGAAGGTGGAACGCTACGGCTATGTCTCCATCGTGGTCTCGGAAGGCGTGCACGACGCCAGCGGCAAGTTCCTCGCCGACCAGGGGCTCACGGACGCCTTCGGGCATTCCCAGCTCGGCGGCGTGGCGCCGGTCATCGCCAACCTGGTGCGCGAGCACCTCGGCTACAAGTATCACTGGGCCGTCGCCGACTACCTGCAGCGCGCCGCGCGCCATATCGCCTCGAAGTCCGACGTCGAGCAGGCCTATGCGATGGGCAAGGCGGCGGTCAAACTGGCGCTGGCCGGCCGGAACTCCGTGATGCCGACCGTGGTGCGCACCTCCAGCAAGCCGTACCGCTGGAAAGTGGGCGAGGCCGATTTGTCGAAGGTAGCCAACGTCGAGAAGATGATGCCGAAGAATTTCATCACCCGCGACGGCTTCGGCATCACCGCGAAGTGCCGCGAATACCTCGAGCCGCTGATCAAGGGAGAGGACTACCCGCCCTACGGCAAGGACGGCATGCCGAAGTACGTGCAACTGAAAAATGTCGCAGTGAAGAAAAAACTCGGCGCGTTCGAAGTGAAGTAGCCGGCGGCACCGTCCGTGACCCTGAGCAAGGCCCGCGAACTGCTTGCCGTGCAGGCCCGCATGGGAGGCGGTTACAACCGCAACGCGGCACGGCTGATCCTCGCCGAGGTGCAGGGCGACCATGGCCAGCAGGCCGTGGACGCCCTGATCCGGGAATTCGACCTGGAGACCCTGTTCGGTCTCCGGCCCGGCACGGAATTCAGGAAACCCGTTTAACCAGGATCAATGGGACCGGACTCGATTGACCCACTGCAAATCTGGACCACCACCGTCACCGGATCGATCGAGTCCGCTCCCCGTCGATCCATATGAGCCAAGGAGAACAACGATGTCGAATGAATTCACTTTACCGGGCCCTGATCCAGATCAGGGTGGCACAAACCGGCAGTGCAACACTGCAATACGGCCTTGAGACGAGGAGGAAACGATGTCTATTCCCTTGATTTTCGCCCTGGTCTGCGCGGTCGGTGCCATTGTCTACGGCATCCTGTCCGTCCAGTGGATTCTCAGCAAGCCCAAGGGCAACGACCGGATGCAGGAGATCGCCCTGGCGATCCAGGAAGGCGCCAGCGCCTACCTCAACCGGCAGTACACCACCATCAGCCTCGCCGGCATCGTGCTGTTCGTGGTCATCGGCTTCTCCGGCATCGGCTGGCCCACCGCCATCGGTTTCGCCATCGGGGCGCTGTTCTCGGGCCTGGCCGGCTACATCGGCATGCACATCTCGGTGCGCGCCAACGTGCGCACCGCCCAGGCCGCCCATGAAGGCCTGAACGCCGCCATGCAGGTCGCCTTCCGCGGCGGCTCCATTACCGGCATGCTGGTGGTCGGTCTCGGCCTGCTGGGCGTGGCCGGTTACTACGCCATCCTGCTGCACATGGGACTGGAAGACCCGCTGCACCCGCTGGTCGGCCTGGCCTTCGGCGGTTCGCTGATCTCCATCTTCGCCCGACTCGGCGGCGGCATCTTCACCAAGGGGGCGGATGTCGGCGCCGACATCGTCGGCAAGGTCGAGGCCGGGATCCCGGAAGACGACCCGCGCAACCCGGCGGTGATCGCGGACAACGTCGGTGACAACGTCGGTGACTGCGCCGGCATGGCCGCCGACCTGTTCGAGACCTACGCCGTAACCGTGGTCGCCACCATGGTGCTGGGCGGCCTGCTGATCAGGGGCCAGGGTGCCGCGGCGGCGGTCTACCCGCTGGCGCTGGGCGGCGTGTCCATCATCGCCTCGATCGTCGGCACCTTCTTCGTCAAGGCCACCGAGGGCAAGAAGATCATGAATGCCCTGTACCGCGGCCTGATCGTGGCCGGGGTGCTGGCGGCCATCGCCTTCTACCCGCTCACCACCTGGGTGCTGGGTGACAGTATCCTGCTGGACGGCGTGAGCATCACCACCCGTTACCTCTACTACTGCGGCCTGATCGGCCTGGCGCTGACCGCGGCCATGGTGGTCATCACCGAGTACTACACCGCCACCGAGTTCTCCCCGGTCCGCCATATCGCCGAGGCCTCCACCACCGGCGACGGCACCAACGTCATCGCCGGCCTGGGCGTGTCCATGAAGGCCACGGCCGCGCCGGTGCTGGCGGTGTGCGCCTCCATCTGGGGTTCCTACGAGCTGGCGGGACTGTACGGCATCGCCATTGCCGCCACCTCCATGCTGTCCATGACCGGCATCATCGTGGCGCTGGATGCCTACGGCCCGATCACCGACAACG
>CAZMAK010000081.1:0-10440 GCA_964564245.1 uncultured Ectothiorhodospiraceae bacterium
TTACGAGGTGCTTGTCACCGACGATAATGGATCCGTCCTCAGCGACCCGGCGACGCTCACCGTCGTGCTGGGTATTTCCTCTCTCACGGGAAATATGAAAGCGACGGGAAGGATCTATCACACTGAAACAACGCTGTCGGACGGCAAGGTACTTGTTGTGGGTGGCGCTATTGTCGAAGGTTCCAGCAGCAGTCTGGCGACCGCGGAAGTGTATGACCCGGTCCTGGGCAGCTTCGCCTATACCTCATTGCCTCTGATAACGGCGAGGAAATTCCACGCTGCGGTACTGCTCCAGAACGGCAAGGTACTCGTCGTCGGGGGTACCGATAGTAGCAATAATCCCCTGGCGAGCGCAGAGCTGTATGACCCGGCGACAGACAGCTTCAGTGCCACTGCGGAGGACATGAATGTGGCGAGGTTTGTGCCTGACGTGACGCTGCTGCAGGATGGCAAGGTGCTGGTTTCGGGTGGCATCGGTGCGGGTAATGTCAGGCTGGCAAGTGCCGAGTTGTTTGACCCGGCGGATGAAAGCTTTACCCTGACGACAGGCAGCATGGGTTCGGCAAGGGCATTTCATACCGCGACATTGTTGCTGGACGGCAAGGTACTCGTCACCGGGGGCTCTTTCGGCACCAATAGCACCGATATACTGGATAGTGCCGAGCTGTATGACCCTGCGACAGACAGCTTCGGCGCGACGGGGAACCTGGGAACGCCAAGACTTGTCCACACCGCAACATTGCTTTCGAATGGCAAGGTGTTAATCGCGGCGGGTGCAACATCCGGTTTCACTATCCTGAATACCGCAGAATTGTATGACCCTGCCACCGGCTTATTTGCATCAACGGGGGGGCTGGCAACGGAGCGGTGGTATCACACGGCAACACTGCTGCAGAATGGTAAGGTCATGGTCGCTGCCGGTGTCAGTAATACCAGTTATCTGGCCAGCGTCGAGATGTATGACCCGGTTGCCGGGACATTCGGTGCCGCCGGACCCCTGGTCTCTCCGAGAACCGATCATGCCATGGCAATCTTGCAGAATGGCAAGGTACTTGTCACGGGAGGCAGGAACAGCAGCAATGCCCTGAATACTGCAGAGCTGTACGACCCGCAGGATCCGTGATTTCCAGCATGAGAGTGCCGATGGCAACGGCCTGGCACAACGCCGCGCTATAACCGCAAGTTGTGTTTCATTGTGCCGAACGGGTCAGATCAGCGGGTGACTTTCAAGGAGTCTGCATTGCCGGCACAAGTGATGGAGTTTGGCGTTCCTGTTGCTGCGGACCGGGAAACATGGCGTTTGCGGAGCCCATCATCATCCGGGAATCGTTGATTCAAGTGGCGGAGTGGCCAGCTCGTGTCAGAGGGTCAGTCGGTATCCCCTGCGGCGGGTGCCATGGAGCTTAACTGATTGATTTGAATGGTGGGCGATACTGGGATTGAACCAGTGACCCCTGCCGTGTGAAGGCAGTGCTCTCCCGCTGAGCTAATCGCCCGTTGCAACGCCCGGAATCTTACGGCTTCCGGGTGGGCGGGTCAATTTCAGCGGGCAGTCAGACCGGCTTTATCCCCGGTCGGGGGAACGCGGGCAATTATCAGTTTTCCTTACCCTCTGATAGAATCCCCGGGCTTTAGTACCGGCAGCATGTGCCGAACAAGCACCTTAACGATGGGCAGGGATGATGATCATGCGTACGCTCGGTTCGGCAAAAATCGGTGTGGTCGGTCTGGGGTACGTCGGGTTGCCACTGGCGGTTGAATTCGGCAAGCACTACCCCACACTGGGGCTCGATATCAAGCAGCATCGTATCGAGGAGCTCAGGGCCGGACATGACTCCACCCTGGAAACCAGCAGCGAGGAGCTGGCTGAGGCGCGCCAACTGACCTTCACCGCTACTCCGGAAGATCTGGCCGACTGCAACACCTACATCGTAACCGTTCCGACCCCGATCGATGTGCACAAGCGCCCGGACCTGACGCTGCTGCAGAAGGCCAGCCGGACCGTGGGGCGCCTGTTGAGCCCGGGTGATGTGGTGGTGTATGAATCCACGGTCTACCCCGGGGCCACCGAGGAAATCTGCGTGCCGGAGCTGGAGGCAGAGTCGGGTCTGGTATTCAATCGCGATTTTTTTGCCGGTTACAGCCCCGAGCGCATCAATCCCGGCGACAGGGAGCACCGGATCACCAGCATCCTGAAGGTGACCTCCGGGTCGACGCCGGAAGCCGCGGATTACGTCGATGCGCTCTACCGGAGCATCATCACCGCCGGCACGCACCGTGCCAGCAGTATCAGGGTTGCGGAGGCGGCGAAGGTCATCGAGAACACCCAGCGCGACCTGAATATCGCCCTGATCAACGAACTGGCCCTGATCTTCCGGCGTCTGGGAATCAGTACGGAAGAGGTGCTGCAGGCCGCGGGCACCAAGTGGAATTTTCTGCCGTTCCGGCCGGGCCTCGTGGGCGGGCACTGTATCGGCGTGGATCCCTACTATCTCACGCACAAGGCCCAGGAGATCGGCTATAACCCCGAGGTCATACTGGCCGGCCGCCGCATCAATGACCAGATGGGCAGTTACGTCACCGAGCAGGTGATCAGGCTGATGATGAAACGCAAGATCCAGGTGTCGGGCTCGCGTGTACTGATCATGGGGCTCACCTTCAAGGAAAATTGCCCGGACCTGCGCAATTCACGCGTCATCGATGTGATCCGTGAACTGCAGGGGTACAGCGTGCTGGTGGACGTGCATGATCCGTGGGTCAGCGCGGAAGACGCGCGCGAGGAATACGGCATTGAACTGACTGACCGCCCGGCGGCCGGTGAATATGATGCGGTAATCGTGGCGGTCGGTCACCGGCAGTTTGCCGAATCGGGCGCGGCGGGCCTGCGCACACTGTGCAAGCCGGATGGAGTGCTGTACGACGTGAAATACCTGCTGCCGGCAGACCAGGTCGACGGTCGCCTGTAGCCGCTACTGTTTCAACCCCTGACTGGAATTCCGGGATACTGCAACGATGAAAGTATTGATTACCGGCTCCGCCGGATTTATCGGTTCCGCACTGGCCTTGCGGCTGCTTGAACGCGGTGATGAAGTCATCGGAATCGACAACCTGAATGACTATTACGATGTCGAACTCAAGCGCAGGCGCCTGGCCCGGACGCTGGACCGGCCCGGCTATACCGACCTCCGTGTCAGTATCGAGGACCGTGCCACGATCGAGCAGGTGTTCCGGGAACACCGGCCGCAGCGGGTGGTGAACCTGGCCGCGCAGGCCGGTGTGCGCTATTCACTGGAGAACCCGCATGCCTATGTCGACACGAACCTGGTCGGGTTCACCAATATCCTGGAGGGGTGTCGCCACAACGGGGTCGAGCACCTGGTCTATGCCTCCAGCAGTTCCGTGTACGGGTCCAACACCAATATGCCGTTTTCCGTACACGACAACGTCGACCACCCGGTCAGTCTGTATGCGGCCAGCAAGAAGGCCAACGAACTGATGGCGCATACTTACAGCCACCTGTATCGCATTCCGACCACCGGCCTGCGTTTTTTCACCGTGTACGGGCCCTGGGGCAGGCCGGACATGGCACTGTTCCTGTTTACCCGCAACATCCTCGCCGGTAAACCGATCGACGTGTTCAACTATGGCAATCACCGGCGCGATTTCACCTATATCGATGACATCGTCGAGGGCGTCATCCGGGTGCTCGACCGCATACCGGAACCGAACCCGGACTGGTCCGGTGACCACCCGGATTCCGCGACCAGCACGGCACCGTACCGGCTCTACAACATCGGCAACAACCAGCCGGTGGAACTGATGCACTACATCGAGGTGCTGGAGGACTGCCTGGGGAAGAAGGCCGAGAAGAACCTGTTGCCGCTGCAGCCGGGCGATGTCCCGGCGACCTTCGCCAACGTCGAGGATCTGGTACGTGACATCGGCTACAAGCCGGACATGTCGGTCGAGCAGGGGATTGCGAACTTCGTGGCCTGGTACCGTGAGTATTACCAAGCCTGACCGGGAATTTCCGCATAAAGTCTGTGAGAATTGTCGCGTAACCTGTTGTTAGTATATAGTAATCACCCGGATAACCAGTCAGGTGACACCATGCAAGGCAGTTGTGGCAGGGAACCCTTTGCGCTGCGCGTGATCGGCGACAGCATGATGCCGGAGTTCGCCGAGGGTTGCATCATCATCGTCGATCCCGAAGGCGTGATCAGTGACGGCTCCTACGTCATGGCCAGGCACGAGGACTCCTATATCTTTCGCCAGCTGGTCTATGGCGAGCGCGGCTATTACCTGAAGGCCTTGCAGCAGGGTCACGAGGTGATCGAACTGCCTGACCTGCAAGCGATCGAGGGTGTGATCATCCAGCAGGCCGGCCGGCGCCGTGCGGACCGCAAACACTACGGCTGAGACACCGCTCATTCTTCCGGGCGTCGCTGCTCCGGGCGCAGGCGGGTGGTGAAGAACTCGTCGCCAAACTCGACCGGTACGATCTGCCCGGCGGCATTGACCAGCGGCAATTCGTAATCGTTCCAGCCACGCAGTCCGGTTTTCATGGAGTACACCTTCCGGTAACCCAGTTCCTGCATGGTGCGCGCGGCCAGTGCGCTGCGGTTGCCGGAGCGGCATACCACGACCACGTCCCGGCTGCGTGCTTCGACCAGATCCCTGACGGTTTCCTCGTAATCATATTCACAGGCGGTTTCCAGGATGCCGCGGGGGACGTGCAGGGAACCCGCGATGTGCAGTGCCGAAAATTCATCCGGTTCCCGGATATCCAGGACCAGCGGTGGGTTCCCGCTCTGCAGCATGTCACTGACGTCCCACGGAAACAGCTCGGAAATTACGGACCGGGACGCGGCAACCAGGTCGGTAAATCGCTTCATCGGGTACTGCTCAGTTACCGGACTGGGTATCCATGCGGGCACCGCGCATGCCCTGTTCCACTGCGATTACCGCTGCCTCGACACGGGAGTGAACCCCGAGCTTGCGCAGGATGGACTTGACGTGCAGTTTGACGGTACCGTCGGAGATACCCAGGTTTCGCGCAATCACCTTGTTGCTCTGGCCTTCCGCCAGCAGTGCAAGGATCTCGATCTCGCGCGGGGTGAGTTTGGCAAACGGGCTTTCCTGCGAAGGATTGATGCTGTCACCCTGCACCACGCGTGCCAGTACGTGTGCGAGGTCCGGCGCCACCACGGTTTTCCCGGCCATGATGTCACGCAATGCCACGACCAGCTGGTCGGGCTCCATGTCTTTCAGCAGGTAGCCCTGGGCGCCACTGCGCAGGGATTCGACCAGGTCGCGTTCGTCACTGCTCGTGGTCAGCATCGCGACCGGGTTTTTGAAGCCGTTTTTGCGTAACTGGCGCAGGACATCGATACCGTCCATCTCCGGCATGCGCATATCGAGCAGCACCACGTCCGGCTTCAGTTCCGCGGCCAGTCGCAGTCCCTCCAGGCCGCTGCCCACCGCGGCGAGAATGTTGATGTTGCGCCGGCTGAGGAGCCCCTCCAGCCCTTCCCGGAACAGGGTATGATCATCGACCAGCAGGATATTAAGACTCATGATCGCAGGTTTTCCGCTTTCCGGTGACTGATTTCCAGGGTGACCCGGGTACCTTCACCGGGCTCACTCTCGACGCGGAGGTCGCCACCGATCTTGAAGGCCCGTTCCCGCATGATGGTAAGTCCGACGTGTTCGCCGGGTGAACCGTACACCTGCCGGTTGATACCGACACCGTCGTCCTCGATCAGGATATGGCACCGTTCATCCGGGTTGTCCCTGAGCAGGATGCGCACGGTCTTGGCCTGGCTGTGTTTGCGAATATTCCAGAGCGCTTCCTGGATTATACGCAGAATCTGGGTCTCGGTGTCCTTCGGGAAGGTGCTGGCCGACATGTCCTTCTGCAGGTAGGTCCGGATCCGGGTTTCATTCCGGAACTGGCTGACGATCTGTTCAATGGCCTGGATCAGGCCGCGCTGGTAGGCCGGGGCGCGGAAGTTCGCAATCAGCCCGCGCAGCTCGGTATTGGCCTCGTCCAGGCTGTTCTCGATCCGCTCCAGCTGTTGCCAGGTGGTGCTTTCGTCACCCTGGTGCATGGTTTCGTCCAGCACGCGCACCTGGAAACGCAGGCTGGCCAGGGTCTGCGCCAGCGAATCATGCAGCTCATGCGCAATCCGGGTGCGTTCCTCCCTGATCAGGTGGTCGCGGTTCACCTCCTCGTTGTGATAGCGCTCGATGGCGATGCTGAGGTGATGCGCGATACTGGACAGCATCGGTTTGAAGGACTCCATGCGTTCGATGATGGCACGATCCAGGAACAGGTTGATCACGCCGGTGATCATGCCCCGGTAGCGCATGGGTACGGACACCAGGCCGATATCGTCTTTCTCGAAGAACCGCCTGCCGGCGATTTTTTCGCACTTTTGCAGGTCCCGGTCCACCCAGATCTTGCCCTCGGTGGCGGCGCGTTCGTAGAGACAGCGCCTGATATCATGCCGTTCGGGCAGCAGCAGCTCCTCGTCGATGCCGCTGCTGGCGCACAGTTCCGGTTCCTGGTGGTTGTGCTCAAGCCAGATGGCGGCACCGTGTGCGCGGGTGATGCGCTTGAAGGTATACAGAAAGCGGGTGAGCAGGTCGTCCAGACTGTGTGCCGTGTTGATGCTGGAGACGACGTCATAGAGGATCTTCAGCGCCTCATCCTCCAGGCCGTGCTGCCTGTCGCCGGCGAGGTTCGGTCGCGGGCCGGATTCGTCCAGGCGCCGGCCGATGCTGTTCAGGTCCTGGACAAGGTCGTTACAGGCATTGTCGGCCAGCGTCGCCAGCGGCCCGGCAGGGGCATTGCTGCGGATATGCGCCGCCCACTGGCGGATTCTGTCCAGGGGCTGCAGCAGCTGGCGTTGTACCAGCAGCAGGACAGACAGCAACTGGAGTGTGCCGGCGCCGAGCAGTACGACGGCAAGCAGCAGTCGCACGCCCGGCCCGAGCAGTGCCGCCTGACCGGTGGCGAACAGCAGGACGGCGATGACCAGCAGGAAGGCCAGCCCGCCCAGCCTCAGAAACAGGCCGTTGCGCAAGCCGGTGTCTTGCAGGATCTGGTTGCTGGCCGCCTTGTTCATATGCATCGTCACCGGGCCGGCAGGGTGGATTACGTTTCCTTTTTCGGCGGGAGGTAATTCGCGTCGTTGGGGTTCAGGAAGATGAACTGGAACGTACCCGGTTCGATTTCGACATAGTCGACGGACATGCCATCGACCAGCGGCTGACTGGCCATGGCGATCACGATGTCGACCCCTTCACTGTGGACAAGGATGTCACCTTCCTGCTCGTTGTCATCAAAACCCATGCCGTAATGGATGCTGCCGTCGCTCTGGCGTTGTGCGGCAATGCGCATGGCCATGCCTTCCATCTTGCCCTGTCTGGCGGAAGCCCGGATCTGTTCGGCGGCGGCAGGGGTGATTGTAATCATGACAACTCCTTGATTGGCTGAAGCGATTATACATTCATCCGGTCGCCGGCGTGCGTGCGCGGCACTGGCGTACGAACCCCGTGAAGCGCTGTGCCCAGTGATGGCGGGTGGTGTCCCGCATATGGCTGTAGCAGGCAAGCAGGTTGTAGAGCTGCAGGCCGTCGTGCCGGCCGTCGATTCCGGTACCGCGCAGGACGTTGTAGGCAAAGGACGGTTCGCCCTGCAGCCCGGTCAGGCTGGAATAGTGGAATTCGTGGGCGGCAATGGTTGACTCGGGACGTGGACCGGGCCAGACCGCCTGGGGCGTTTCCTGCAGCTGTACATATCCGCGTCCCTGGGGCTTTTCGTGCATGACCACATCCCCGGGGATCACGCCGACCATTTCACAGGTCCGGCCGCGCCAGGTCAGGCTGCGTGACAGGTACATCAGCCCGCCACACTCGGCATAGACCGGCAGGCCTCCGACAATGGCGGCGTGAATACCCGTACGCAGTTCGCGGTTGTCCTGCAGGGCCTGCATGCTGCTTTCCGGGAACCCGCCGCCGATGAACAGGCCGTCGACCGGGGGCAGGGACTTGTCGTGCAGGGTGTTGAAAGGGACCAGCTCGGCGCCGGCGCGTTCCAGTGCGTCCAGGTCATCGGGATAGTAAAAACCGAACGCGGCATCGCGTGCGATCCCGATTCTCACCCGCTCAGCCGGAGCCGCAGGCGCCGCCACGGCCGGCGGTTGGTCCGGTACCGGCGCGGTCGCAGCCGTTTCCAGCAGACGGTCCAGGTCCACCTGGGCTGCGACCAGGTCCCGGATCCGGTCCATCTTCTCGCGTGCCGCACCGGCCTCGTTGCTGGGGACCAGTCCGAGATGACGCTCGACGATTTCCAGTGACGGGTCGCGGTGTACGCCACCCAGCACCGCGACATCCGTGTAGTGCTCGATCACGCGGCGTAGCTTCGCTTCGTGACGACTGCCTCCCAGCTGGTTCAGGATGACGCCTGCGATCCGGACTTCCCGGTCAAAGGCCTGGTAGCCCAGGATCAGGGGTGCGATGCCGCGGGTCATGCCGCGGGCATCGAGCACCAGGATCACCGGGGTACGCGTGACGATGGCCAGTGCCGCGTTACTGTTGCTGCCATCCAGGTCCAGGCCGTCGTACAGGCCCTTGTTACCCTCGATGAGGGCGATATCGCTGTCGCTGGAGTAACGGCTGACGGTGGCCAGGATTTCGGCCGTGGACATGCAGTGGAAATCCAGATTGATGCAGGGACGGCCGGCGGCCAGACCCAGCCACATCGGGTCGATGTAGTCCGGTCCCTTCTTGAACGGCTGTACGCGGAGACCACGCGCTGCCAGTGCAGCACACAATCCCAGGCTGACGGTGGTCTTGCCGGAGGATTTGTGTGCTGCCGAGATCAGCAGGCGTGACATGACGGGTTCAGACGGCCGGCTTGCTCCCTTGTGCTGTTGCGGGGGACAGCCTAGGCAGCATCCGTGGCAGCGTGGTGCGGGTCCACCATGTCGTCAGCCAGGCTGACCGGCAGGAAGCGCAATACCCGTGTGCCGACCACGGTCGCAGCCAGCGCAATGGCAACACCGCCGATTCCCAGTACGACCTCGGGCAGGCTCGGTGAGTAGTAACCGACCATACCGTCGCCGAAGCTGCTTTCGATCACTTCCTTGCCCGGGAACATCTCCATCGGGTAGGCCTGGCCGCCGATGATGATGACGTACATCTGGGCCAGCCCGCCGATGATGACCAGCAGGCAGGAGATCCCGATCCACAGGCGGGACTTGCCGGCCGGGCCGTACAGCAGGACCAGCGGCAACAGGCTGCCCAGGCCGATCTGTACGATCCAGAACAGCTTCGTGTAGACACCGCCGTCGAGCAGGAGGAAGCGTTCGACGCCGTGATTTTCGGTGCCGTACAGGTTGGTCAGGTGATAGACGACTACGAAGTAGAACACGGCAGCGATGAATACGCCGAGCAGGTTCTTCAGGCGGTATACGACGGCGTCTCCCAGCGGACGGTTCGCCCAGCGAAACAGGCCCATCAGGACGAGGATGAAGATCGCCAGTCCGAACGAGAAGGACATGATGACGAACATCGGGGCCATGATGGCGGCATCATAGGCCTGGCGGGCCACGATGAAGCCGAAAATGGAACCGGTACCGGTGGTGAGTACCAGTCGCCAGATGAAGGCGCCGAAACCGGCATAGCGGGTATACGGATTCATCTTGCGCTCCATCATCATCCACAGGTAGATGGCGACGATGCCCATGAAGCCGGTATAGAGCATGATGTTCCAGGCGAAGATCGACTTGAAGTTGTAATAGGTCATCGCCACGATCAGCCGGTCCGGGTGACCGAGGTCGAGCACCAGCACCGCGAGGCCGCCCACCAGCAGTGTGATGGCGAGCAGGCCGGACAGTCGTGCCAGCGGCTTGTACATGGCCTTGCCGAATACGGAACTGATGGATGCGACATTGAGTGCGCCGGAGGCAGCCACGATCAGGAACACGGCAAACACATGCGGGGTACCCCAGACAATCTGGTTGTTCATGCCGGTTACCCAGTGGCCGTTGTGTTCCATATAGAAGGCGGCACCCAGTGCGGCGAGGACGAATACCCCGATCGCACCCACCAGCAGGTAGAAGGGCAGGCCGCCGTCGATTTCCTTGTAGTCGAGTGGTTTCATCTAGATCCCCCGGTACCGCACGCCGGTGTTGAGTTGCAGGTCGCCGCGGATCTGGCGCGAACTGTGCTGTTCCAGCTGCCTGGAGATTTCACTGTCCGGGTCGTTCAGGTCGCCGAACACCATGGCACCGTGGTTTTCCGCCGTGCAGGCTTCCACACAGGCAGGCGTGCGATTGCTGTCCACCCGCTGGACGCAGAAGGTACAGGCCTCGACGGTGCCCTTGCCACGCGGGGCATAGGGTTTCTGGTCGTGCAGGTCCTCGTGGACAA
>CAZMAK010000082.1:0-10253 GCA_964564245.1 uncultured Ectothiorhodospiraceae bacterium
GAAAACGCTCCAGCCAGGCCACGCTCTCGGCGTCGAGGTGGTTGGTCGGTTCGTCCAGTAACAGCATGTCGGGGCTGGACAGCAACAGCTTGCACAGCGCAACGCGACGGCGTTCGCCGCCGGACAGCTTGCTGACGTCGGCTTCCCAGGGTGGCAGCCGCAGGGCATCGGCGGCGACCTCGAGCTTGCGTTCCAGGTTATGGCCGTCGCTGGCCTGCAGGATGTTTTCCAGCCGCGCCTGTTCGGCGGCCAGCGCATCGAAGTCGGCATCCGGCTCCGCGTAGGCGGCGTAGACCGCATCCAGCTGCTGCTGGGCCTCGGTGATGGAGGACAGCGCCTCCTCGAGATTGCCGCGCACGTCCTTGTCCGGGTTCAGCGGTGGTTCCTGCTGCAGAAAACCGATCTTGATACCGGGCTGCGGGCGCGCCTCCCCCTCGATTTCGGTGTCGACGCCGGCCATGATGCGCAGCAGGGTGGACTTGCCGGAACCGTTCAGCCCGAGCACGCCGATCTTGGCGCCCGGGAAGAAGGACAGGGAAATATTGTCCAGGATCTTGCGTTTCGGCGGGACGACCTTGCCCACCTGGTTCATGGTGAAAACGTATTGCGCCATCGAATCGGATACTCCGGGAAGCAGCTGAGGTGGCACATTATAGGCGCCGGTCAGGGTCGGGCAAGGCATAACGGCGAACTGCACCGACCCGGCGCACCGGCTTACTCGACCAGCGGGTATTTCTTTTCCTGCCATTCCTCCATACCGGTGCGGAACCAGTACAGGTTGCGGTAACCGCAATTCCTGGCGATCACCACTGCACTGGCGCTGCGACCGCAGCGGATCCCGTTGCAGTAGAACAGTACCGGGGTGGTCAGTTCGGGTACTACCCTGGCCAGCGATGTGCAGTTGGTATCGACATCGGGCAGGCTGATCGAACCCTCGATGTAGCCATCGAGCCGATCGGCCGGAATGCGCGAGTCGATCAGCACCAGCGCAGGCAGCCGTGCCACCTTCTCGATCAGCCCCTCGGCATTGACGTTAATCACCCCGTCGATGGTTTCCGGGCTGACGATGTGATCCTTTCCGTTTGGCGCCGGTGTGTCCGCAGCGGCCTGCGACAGGCAACACAGGCAGTACAGCCACGCAAGCAGCATCCGTTTCCAGCGGGGCAGCGCGGCCTGCATATGTGTGTGCTCCCTGGGCGTTACCCGGATGCTCCGTGGCGGCAGGACCGGAGTCAAGGCGGGCAGGTAGACGAAAGTGCAGGCAGTGTACCGTATGGGTATCCTGCAACCAATCCGGAGCGGGCCGCAGGATCGTGCCCGCCGTCGCCGTGTCGAACCGGCCGCACGATTGGTTAGCATGGCCGCGTCAGATCGGCTATTATCCGGGTTCCCCGGATTCCGGTTTATTTCACCAACATCATGAAGTTATATCACTATGTTTGATCAGGATATGCAGATTGCAGGATTTGATGATGAACTCAGTGCCGCGATTCTGGGTGAGCGCCAGCGCCAGGAAGATCATATCGAGCTGATCGCCTCGGAAAACTACGCCAGTCCGCGCGTGCTGGAGGCGCAGGGTTCGGTGCTGACCAACAAGTACGCCGAGGGTTATCCGGGCAAGCGCTACTACGGGGGCTGTGAGTTCGTGGATATCGCCGAACAGCTGGCGATCGACCGGGCAAAACAGCTGTTCCAGGCCGATTACGCCAACGTGCAGCCACATTCCGGTTCGCAGGCCAATGCGGCGGTGTACATGGCGCTGTTGCAGCCCGGTGACACCATCCTCGGCATGAGCCTGGATGCCGGTGGCCACCTGACCCACGGGGCGAAGCCGAACTTCTCCGGCCGGATCTACCATGCCGTGCAGTACGGACTGGACAATGCGACCGGTGAAATCGACTATGCCCAGGTCGAGGCGCTGGCCCGGGAGCACCAGCCGAAGATGGTGGTGGCCGGATTTTCCGCCTATTCCCGGGTGGTGGACTGGCAACGCTTTCGCCGGATTGCCGACAGTGTCGGCGCCTGGCTGTTTGTGGACATGGCGCACGTGGCCGGGCTGATTGCCACCGGCCTGTATCCGAGTCCGGTCAATATCGCGGACGTGACCACGACCACCACCCACAAGACCCTGCGTGGTCCGCGTGGCGGCCTGATCCTGGCGAAGTCCAACCCGGATATCGAAAAGAAACTCAACTCGCTGGTCTTTCCGGGTATCCAGGGCGGTCCATTGATGCACGTCATCGCGGCCAAGGCGGTTGCCCTGAAAGAGGCGCTGGATCCGTCGTTCCGGGTGTACCAGCAGCAGGTGCTGGACAATGCGCGCGCCATGGCCGGGGTGTTTCTCGCACGCGGCTACAACGTGGTGTCCGGCGGGACCGACGATCACCTGTTTCTGGTCGACCTGGTGGACAAGGGTCTGACCGGCAAGGCGGCGGATGCCGCGCTGGGCGCGGCGCACATCACCGTGAACAAGAACGCGGTGCCGAATGACCCGCAGTCACCGTTTGTCACCAGTGGCATCCGGGTCGGCACGCCGGCCATGACCACACGCGGCATGGGCGAGGCGGAGGCACGTGAGCTGGCCGGCTGGATGTGCGACGTGCTGGATGACCATGAAAACCCTGCCGTGATCGAGGACGTGCGCGGCAGGGCGCTGGACCTGTGCCGGCGTTTCCCCGTGTACGGGACAGTCTGAGCGGGACGAACCGGCAGCCATGTATTGTCCGTTCTGCGGGAAACAGGATACCAAGGTCATCGACTCGCGGCTGGCGAGCGAGGGTGCGCAGGTGCGTCGACGGCGCGAGTGCCTCGATTGCGGCGAGCGCTTCACCACCTTCGAGTTTGCGGAACTGGTCATGCCGCGCATCATCAAGAGCAACGGTGACCGCGAGCCGTTCAACGAAAAGAAGATGATCGGCGGGATCATGCGCGCGCTGGAGAAACGCCCGGTGGATTCGGAGAGTGTCTCCGCAGCGATCAGCCGTCTGCAGCACCGTCTGCGTGCCAGCGGTGAACGCGAGATCGCGGCACGCCAGCTGGGTGAATGGGTGATGAATGAACTGCGTGCCCTGGACCAGGTGGCCTACGTCCGGTTTGCCTCGGTCTACCGCAGCTTCGAGGATGTCAACGCCTTCCGCGAGGAAATCGAGCGGCTGGAAAGCGAGCCCAGCGCGGAAGACCGCAAGAACCAGATCCCGCTGTTGCCGGAAGACTGACCCGCCGGCCGCGCCGGTTACTTCTGAACTCAAGCATGCCTTCAGCAACCGATCATGCGTACATGGCCCGTGCGCTGGAACTGGCGCGGCGTGGACTGTACAGCACGGACCCGAATCCGCGCGTGGGTTGTGTGCTGGTGCGCGACGACACGACAGTCGGTGAAGGCTGGCACGAGCGCGCCGGTGAGCCGCACGCCGAGGTGCATGCGCTGCGGCAGGCCGGCAGTACCGCGCGTGGCGCCACGGCCTATGTCACGCTGGAACCCTGCTGCCATCACGGGCGCACCCCGCCCTGTACGGAGGCGTTGATCGGCGCCGGTGTCGCGCGCGTGGTCGTGGCGACACAGGACCCCGATCCCCGGGTGGCCGGCCAGGGCCTGCAGGCACTGCATGACGCCGGCATCGAGGTGCTGGACGGGGTGCTGGCGGCACAGGCGAACCTGCTCAATTGCGGTTTTGTAAAGCGCATGCGCAGCGGTGTGCCGTGGGTGCGGGTCAAGCTGGCGATGAGCCTGGACGGGCGGACCGCCATGGCCAGTGGCGAGAGCCGGTGGATCACCGGTGCCGCGGCACGTGCCGACGTGCAACGCTGGCGCGCACGCAGCTCGGCGATCCTCACCGGCGTGGACACCGTGCTGGCGGATGATCCGTCGCTGAACGTGCGGCTGGAGAACCTGGCGACGCCACGCCAGCCGCTGCGGGTGGTGCTGGACAGCCGGCTGCGCATGCCGCCGACCGCGCGCATGCTGGACCTGCCCGGCCGGACGCTGATCCTGACCGGCAGCGGGGAGGTGGCGCGTCACTCCGCACTGGCACGGCCGGCGGTGGTGGTGCGTACCCTGCCGCTGGCCGGCCCGCACCTGGACCTGGTGGCCGTGCTGCGCAGTCTGGGCGAACAGGGACTGAACGAGGTGCAGGTCGAGGCCGGTCCGACCCTGAGTGGCGCGTTGCTGCAGGCCGGCCTGGTCGATGAGCTGGTGATCTACGTCGCGCCACACCTGATGGGCGATGCCGCGCGCGGCCTGTTCTCGTTGCCGGGACTGGACCGCATGGAACAGCGCATCGGGTTGCGGATCGGTGATATTCGCGCCGTCGGCGACGACTGGCGCGTTATCGCGACGGTGGATGGATAGTCCGGACATTATTCTCGCGCAGAGGCGCGAAATTTTCAGGGGTTTGATCGATGTTCACAGGCATCATACAGGCCGTTGGCCATATCGAACGCATCGAGCCGCGTGGCGGTGATGTGCGGATCTCGATCCACACCGGCAGTCTGCCGATGGGGGATGTCACGCTCGGTGACAGCATTGCCGTGAACGGCGTGTGCCTGACCGCGGTGGTGAAGACCGCGCACGGGTTCGAGGCGGACGTGTCCGGCGAAACACTGCGCCTGACCACGCTGGGCGGTCTGGGACGCAACGACCCGGTCAACCTGGAAAAGGCGTTGACGCTGGCGACCCGGCTGGGCGGTCACCTGGTCAGCGGACACGTCGACGGCATCGGCGCGGTGATCCGTCGCGGCGAGGACAGTCGCTCGGTACGCTTTACGATCCGCGCACCGGACCCTCTCGCACGCTATATCGCGATGAAGGGCTCGATCTGCGTGGATGGAGTCAGCCTGACGGTCAATGCGGTGGACGGTGCCAGTTTCGAACTCAATATCGTGCCGCATACCCTGGCGGAGACCACGCTCGGCGGTTTCCGGGCCGGCAGCCGGGTCAATCTCGAGGTGGATCTGGTGGCGCGTTACCTGGAACGCCTGCTGCTGGGCGAGCAGGCCGCCGCTTCCGGTGCCGCGGGCGGGCTGACCCGGGAACTGCTGGAGCGCAGCGGCTTTGGCGGCGGCGGGAACGGTGCGTGATGCGCCTGCGCGATTCGTGGATAATGACGCACCCGGAACGGGTTACACGTACGGCGGCAGGGCATGGTACTGAACAGTATTGAAGAGATCATCGCGGACATCCGTGCGGGACGCATGGTGGTGCTGATGGACGACGAGGACCGCGAGAACGAGGGCGACCTCGTCATGGCTGCCGAGCGCGTGCGTCCGGAGGATATCAATTTCATGGCCAGCCACGGGCGTGGCCTGATCTGCCTGACGCTGACACGCGAACGCTGCGAGCAGCTGGCGTTGCCGTTGATGGTGCAGCGCAACGAGTCCCTGCATTCAACCAATTTCACGCTCTCGATCGAGGCCGCGGAAGGGGTGACCACGGGGATCTCCGCACAGGACCGCGCACACACCATCCTCGCCGCCACGGCGCGGGACGCGCGCCCCGGCGACATCGTACAGCCCGGGCACATCTTTCCGCTGATGGCCAAGCCGGGCGGGGTGCTGACCCGCGCCGGACACACCGAGGCCGGCTGTGACCTGGCGCGGATCGCGGGATTCGAGCCGGCAGCGGTGATCGTCGAGATCCTCAGGGAAGATGGCAGCATGGCGCGCCGCCCCGACCTCGAGATCTATGCGCAGGCGCACGGCCTGAAGATCGGCACCATCGAGGACCTGATCCGCTATCGTATCGAGAACGAGAAGACCATCGAACGCGTGGCCGTGAGCGAGATCACCACCGAGTTCGGTGTGTTCAAGACCATGGCGTACCGCGATTCCATCGATGGTGCCGTGCACCTGGCGCTGGTGATGGGCGAGGTGCGGCCGGACCAGCCGACGCTGGTGCGTGTACACATGCAGGACCCGCTGGGTGATCTGCTGGATACCACCACCGAGGGCCACCACCTGACGTTGCGCCAGGCCCTGCGACGCGTGGCGCAGGAGGGCTGCGGGGTGGTGGTGATCCTGCGCCAGCCCAACAGTACCGATGCGCTGGTGCGGCAGATCCGCAGCTATCACCGACCGGACAGCAACGTACTGCCGGCACGCCGTGAACCGGACGAATTGCGCACCTACGGCATCGGTGCACAGATCATCGCCGATACCGGGGTGCAGAAAATGCGGGTACTCAGCGCGCCGAAGATCGTGCACGGGATTGGCGGGTTCGGGCTGGAAGTGGTCGAATACGTGGATTCATGAACCGGAACATGCAACAGGGCAGGGAACAGACATGTCAGACATAACCGTGAAGGAAGGCGAACTGGTGGTGCGCGATGCGCGGATTGCATTACTGGTGTCGCGCTTCAACAGTTTTGTGGTGGAGAGCCTGTTGCAGGGCGCCATCGACACCCTGACGCGCCATGGCGCCGACCCCCGGGACCTGCAGATCGTGCGTGTGCCCGGGGCCTATGAAATGCCGATCGCGGCGCAGCGGCTGGCGGCCGGCAAGCGCTTCGATGCCATCATCGCGCTCGGCGCCGTGATCCGTGGCGGTACACCACACTTCGAGTACGTTGCCGGGGAGTGCACCCGGGGGCTGTCCGCGGTATCGCTCAAGTTCGATGTCCCGGTCGCCTTCGGTGTGCTGACCGTGGACACCATCGAGCAGGCCATCGAGCGTGCCGGTACCAAGGCGGGCAACAAGGGCGCCGAGGCGGCCATGTCGGCCATCGAGATGATCAGCCTGCTGCGGACGCTGGAGAGCTAGGCAGCCGTATGGCGCTCCCGCATCCCGCCCATGCGCGCAGCCGCGCGCGCCGATTTGCCATGCAGGCGCTCTATCAGCGTGACCTGTCGGGAACCGAACTGCACGAAATTCGTGACCAGTTTCTCGAGCACGAGGACTTTTCCGCGGCCGACCGGGAGTATTTCGTCGAGCTGTTCAACCAGGTGACCCGCAACACCGGTGACATCGATATCCACATTGCCCGCTTTGTCGACCTGCCGCCCGGGCGCCTGGATCCGGTGGAACGCGCCATCCTGCGCATCGGCACCTGGGAGCTGATGTCGCGGCCGGACATCCCCTATCGCGTGGTCATCAACGAGGCCGTGCAGCTGGCGAAGAAATTCGGCGCGGAGCAGGGTCATACCTTTGTCAACGGGGTGCTCGACCGGCTCGCGCGCGAACTGCGGCCGGTCGAGTACCGGCAACCCGGCACCACGGCGGGCAGCTGACTGCCGGGCGGCATCGAGTATGTCCGGAGACGAGTTCGGTATCATTCGACGCTACTTCATGCAGCAATCCGTCGTGCGCGCGGACGTGCTGACCGGTATCGGTGACGATGCGGCCCTGCTGCGGTACTCCCCCCGGCTCGACCTGGCGGTGTGCATGGACACCCTGGTCGCCGGTGTGCATTTCCCGGAGGATACGCCTCCGGCCGCCATCGGCCACAAGGCGCTGGCCGTCAACCTGAGCGACCTGGCCGCGATGGGGGCGGAACCGGCCTGGGCCACCCTGGCGCTGACCCTGCCGGAGAGCAACGCGCTCTGGCTGGAACAGTTCTCCCGGGGGTTTTTTGCACTGGCCGACCGCTACGGGGTGCAACTGATCGGCGGTGATACCACGCACGGGCCGTTGTCGGTGACTGTGCAGGCACACGGCCTGGTGCCGCATGGCACGGCGTTGTACCGTGCCGGCGCGCGTCCCGGTGACCGGGTGTACGTAACCGGCTCCCTTGGCGATGCCGGGCTGGCACTGCACCTGAAACAGATTGCCGCTCCTGCGCTGCGTCAGCGGCTGGATTATCCGCAGCCCCGGGTGGAGGCCGGTGTGGCATTGCACGGGATCGCCTCCGCGGCCATCGATATCTCCGACGGCCTGGTGGCCGACCTGGGCCACCTGCTGGAAGCGGACGGACTGGGTGCGCGTATTGACGTCGACATCCTGCCACGTTCGGCCGCGTTCCTGGAGGTGCTCGACGGGCCCGGGCTGGGCGGGCAGACGCTGTACCACGAACTGCCGCTGTCGGCCGGCGATGACTACGAACTCTGTTTTACCGTGCCACCAGCACGCCAGGCCGGGCTGGAGCAGCGGCTTGCGCGCCTCGACTGTCCGTGCACCGCGATCGGTATCATCGAGGCGGAACCCGGCATCCGCTGTTTCCTCGCCAGCGGCGAGTCCTACCGGCCGACTGAGACCGGCTACCTGCATTTCCGGGACGAGCCCGATGACTGAGCGGATTTCGCCACGGCTGTTGCTGCACCCGCTGGATTTCCTGGCACTCGGTTTCGGCAGCGGCCTGATGCCGCGCGCGCCCGGTACCGCGGGTACGGTGGTGGCCATCCCGGTCTTCCTGTGGTTGCAGGCACTTCCGTTAGCGTACTACCTGGCGTGGACGGCGTTGCTGTTCCTGGCCGGGATCGGGATCTGCGCACACGCCACACGGCGGCTTGGCGTGCCGGATCATCCCGCAATCGTCTGGGACGAGATCGTCGGCTACCTGGTGACCATGACGCTGGCGCCGGCCGGCTGGTTCTGGATTGGTGCCGGCTTTGTGCTGTTCCGGTTGTTCGACATCGTCAAACCCTGGCCGATCCGCTGGCTGGACCGGCAGGTGCACGGCGGGCTGGGGATCATGCTGGACGACCTGGTGGCGGGTGTGTTTGCCGCGGTGTGCCTGCAACTGATCGGGTATCTGCGCTAGCCGGACCATGCCCTGACCGGGGCAGGTAATTCCAGTACGGGCTCCAGCCGGCTGAGCTGAGAAAATTCCCGCGACGCGCGGGCCGGACGGAAGCGGATGAAGCTCAGCGCACCGGAGACTTGAGCACCCGTTCCAGCCATCGGGCGTAGATGGTGTCGGCCACCCGTTGCGCCGCCTCGATCCGGGTATCGAGGTTCTCGGTCATTTCCCACCGGGACTGGATGGTGGCGTCGGGTTCGGCGATTTCCTCCGAGTACAGCTCGGACCAGACACCGACCATCGGCGCGGTCAGCTCGACGTGACACTGCAGCGCCAGGGTGTTGCCGGTCACGAAGCCCTGGTTCGCGCAATGCTCGCTTTCCAGGATGCGTTCCGCACCCTCCGGGATGGAGAAGGTCTCGCCGTGCCAGTGAAACAGGGTCATCCGGTCCGGCAGCCCTTCCAGCCAGTGCCGGGCCTGCGCGCCCGTTGTCTTGCTCACCGTCAGCCAGCCGATCTCCTTGACCGGGTTGCGCGTCACCGTCCCGCCCAGTGCCTTGCTGATGAGCTGGCCGCCCAGGCAATGACCCAGTACCGGTATGCCGGCGGCCTGGGCCAGGCGGATCAGGTTCAGTTCCTGCCCGACCCACGGCAGGTCATCGTTCACGCTCATCGGCCCGCCCATGAACACCAGCCCGGAACAATCGGGCAGGGTGGCGGGAACCGGGTCGCCGTGGTCGACGCAGACCATCTGCCACGGGATGCCGCGTTGCTGCAGCACGCTGCCGAGGTAGCCGGGACCTTCGCAGCCGATATGACGAAAGACGTACAGGGGATTCATTGCGGGCCGATAGTCTGGGTCAGGAAAGTACCATGTACATGCCACGCATTATACCCATCGGGCTGGTTGTTGCCGCGATTTTACTCTCGCCGGTGCGGCTGTCTGCCGCGCCGGACGTGCGCGTGGTCGGCCTGTTCAGCGGGCGGGCCGTGCTGGTGATCGATGGCAGGCAGACGGTGCTGCGGGCGGGCCAGACCGGTCCCGGCGGCGTGCAGCTGCTTGCGGCGGACAGCGAGTCCGCCGTGCTGCGGATCGACGGCAGGCGGGTGGTGGCCCGGCTGGACGGGCGGGTCACCGCACGCACGCACCAGGCCACGGCCAGCGAGGTGCAGATCAGTCGCAACACGCAGGGCATGTTCACCACGGTGGGCAGCATCAACGGTCTGCCGGTTTCGTTTATGGTGGACACCGGCGCGACACTGGTGGCGCTGAATTCCGCACAGGCCCGGCGCCTGGGCATCGATTACCGGGTCACCGGAGACGCGGCGTCGGTGACGACGGCGTCCGGTGTGGAACCGGCCTGGTCGGTGATGCTCGACCGGGTGAAGGTCGGCGAACTGGAACTGCACAACGTGGCCGGCGTGGTACTGGAAGGTCCGCAGCCGGCAACCGCGCTGCTGGGCATGAGTTACCTGGGACGCCTGGAAATCAGCAACGACGGGCAGTTGATGACGTTGCGCAGAAAATACTAGGGAACCTCTGATTAATTCGTCATTGCGAGGAACGTAGTGACGAAGCAATCT
>CAZMAK010000083.1:0-10113 GCA_964564245.1 uncultured Ectothiorhodospiraceae bacterium
CTGGTGGGTGTGGGATGCGCGGCTCACCTCGGAACTGATCCTGCTGTTCCTGTACCTCGGCGTGATTGCACTGCATGGCGCCATCGAGGACCGGCGCACGGCCGCGCGTGCCGTGGCCATCCTGGCACTGGTCGGTGTCATCAATATCCCCATCATCCATTTCTCGGTGGAATGGTGGAACACCCTGCACCAGGGGCCGACCGTGACCAGGTTCGGAAAGCCGGCCATCCACATCAGCATGCTCATCCCGCTCCTGCTGATGGCCCTGGCCTTCAAGCTCTATTACGTGTTCACGGTGCTGATGCGCGCCCGCTGCGAGCTGCTGGTGCGGGAAGGCAATGCCGGCTGGGCAAGGGAACTGGTGGCAGCAAAATGAGTCTGAATGAATTCCTGCACATGGGCGGTTATGCGTTCTACGTATGGACGTCCTATGGCATCGCCCTGCTGATACTGCTGGCCAATATCATCGCACCGGTTCGGCAACACAGAAAACTGCTTTCGGATATCTCGCGCAGGACCCGGCGCGAGCGGAGAGAATCATGACACCCAAACGCAAACAACGACTGCTGCTCATCGCAGCCATGGTCATCGGCGTCGGCGTTGCCGCCGGCTTTGCACTGAAGGCATTCAACCAGAACCTGATGTTCTTCTATACGCCGACCAAGGTCATGGCCGGCGAGGCACCGACCGGCCGGCTGATCCGCGTCGGCGGACTGGTCACCAAGGGCAGTCTCAAGCGCCAGGCGGACGGGCTGACGGTGCACTTCGACATCACCGACTACGCGCACACCATGACCGTGCAGTACACGGGCATCCTGCCTGACCTGTTCCGCGAAGGCCAGGGCATCGTCGCGCATGGCAAGCTGCAACAGGACGGTTCCTTCGTGGCCGACGAGGTACTTGCCAAGCACGACGAAAAATACATGCCGCCGGAAGTCGCCGATGCACTGAAGACGGCACACAGGGAAGGCGCCAAAACGACTGCTGCAGGCACCGACTGATCTTCACCGGTCGAATGCGTTCCTGGCTGCAGATATCACCATCCTTCCTCCCTGCCCTGCAGGGAGCCTGTGGAGAGGGTAACCCATGATCCCTGAACTCGGACACTTCTCACTGATCCTGGCACTGTGCATGGCTGTTGTGCTGGCTGTATTTCCACTGATCGGCAGTCTCAACAACACCCCGGGCTGGGTGGCGCTGGCCAAACCGGCCGCACTGGCCCAGTTCTGCTTCACCGCACTGTCCTTTGCCTGCCTGGTCAACGCCTTCCTGGCCAATGATTTCTCGGTCGCCTACGTGGCTGAAAACGGCAACACGCTGTTACCCACCCTGTACAAGATCTCCGCCGTGTGGGGTGCGCATGAAGGATCATTGCTGCTGTGGGCGCTCATCCTGACCGGCTGGACCACCGCCGTGGCGATATTCACCCGCAACCTGCCGCCGGTGACACTGGCGCGCGTACTGTCGGTCATGGGCATAATCAGCATCGGCTTCCTGTCCTTCCTGCTGTTCACCTCCAACCCGTTCGCCCGGGTATACCCGGCGCCACTGGAAGGTGGAGACCTGAACCCGCTGCTGCAGGATCCGGGCCTCGCGATACACCCGCCCATGCTGTACATGGGCTACGTCGGCATGTCGGTCGCCTTCAGCTTTGCCATCGCCGCACTCATCGGCGGCAAGCTGGATGCCACCTGGGCACGCTGGTCACGGCCCTGGACCACGGTGGCCTGGGTGTTTCTCACCATCGGTATCACGCTGGGCAGCTGGTGGGCCTACAACGAACTCGGCTGGGGCGGCTGGTGGTTCTGGGATCCGGTCGAGAACGCCTCGTTCATGCCCTGGCTGGCAGCCACCGCGCTGATCCATTCGCTTGCCGTCACGGAGAAACGCGGCGCCTTCAAGCGCTGGACCGTGCTGCTGTCACTGCTGGCCTTTTCGCTCAGCCTGCTGGGCACCTTCCTGGTCCGTTCCGGCGTATTGACGTCGGTGCACTCGTTTGCGGCCGATCCGGCGCGTGGCCTGTTCATCCTGGTATTCCTGTCGATCGTCATCGGCGGTTCACTGCTGCTCTATGCCTGGCGTGCGCCGGACGTCAACAGTGGCGGCCGTTTCGACATGCTGTCGCGCGAAACCCTGTTGCTCGGCAACAATGTGCTGCTGGTGGCGATCACCGCCTTTGTCCTGCTCGGCACACTGGCGCCGCTGATCTACGATGCAATGGGCTGGGGCAAGATCTCCGTGGGCTTCCCGTGGTTCACCACCATGTTCGTGATCTTCACGCCCTTCATGGTCTTCCTGATGGGAATGGGGCCGCTGACCCGCTGGAAACACCAGGACCCCGCACAACTGGCCCGTACCCTGAGGATCGCGTTCGTCATCAGCATCGCCGCCGGCGTGGTTGCCGCGCTGCCGATCCTGCATGGGGGCTCGTGGCAGGCCGGCCTGGCCGTGGCACTCTCGGTCTGGCTGCTTGCCTCATTGCTGCTCAGCCTGCGCCAGCGCCACCGGCACAATGTCGGTGTGGCGAACATCTGGAAATCCTTCCGCATGCGTGGCGGCGGCAGCTACTACGGCATGATCATCGCCCACCTGGGGGTTGTCGTGTTCATCATCGGCGTCACGTTCGCCACCCAGTTCACTCAACAGGAGGACGTGCGCATGTCACCGGGCCAGACCTATGAACTGGCCGGTTATTCGTTCCGCTTCGACGGGGCCAAGCCCGTGCCGGGACCTAACTACCGCGCCGACCGTGCCAGCTTCCTGGTCACGCGTGATAACCGCGAGGTCGCAACCCTGCATCCGGAGAAACGCACCTACACCGTGCAGACCAAGCCGATGACGGAGTCCGGCATCGACGTGGGTTTGTTTCGTGACCTGTATGTATCGCTGGGCGAATCACTGGGCAACGGCGACTGGAGCGTACGGCTGTACTACAAACCCTTTGTGCGCTGGATCTGGCTCGGTGGCATCATGATCGCCATCGGCGGCCTGTGCGCCGCACTCGACCGTCGCTACCGGATCGCGGTGAGTAAACGTGTAGTTGCACCGGAGCCATCACGGGTCAAGGCACCCGGGAAGAAGGCGAACGCCTGATGACACGCTACCTGCGTTACCTGGTTCCGTTGCTGCTGTTCGGCCTGCTCGCCGCGCTGTTGTTGCGCGGCCTCAGCCTGGACCCGAAGCTGGTACCCTCACCGCTGATCGGCAAGCCCATGCCCGCATTCAGCCTGAGCCGGCTGGAAGATCCGTCCAGGACGCTCAGTGACAGTGATCTGCGTGGCAAGGTCAGTATTCTGAACGTGTGGGCCACCTGGTGTGTATCCTGCCGGGCGGAACACGAGGTGTTGCTGCAGCTGGCCAGGACCGGCAAGGTGAACCTGTTCGGCCTGGACTACAAGGATGAGCGCAGCAGCGCGCAGCGCTGGCTGTCCCGGCTGGGCAACCCCTACAGTGCCAATGGCTTCGACGAGGACGGCCGCGTCGGGATCAACTGGGGGGTATACGGCACACCGGAAACCTTCATCATGGACCGGAAGGGCATCATCCGTCACAAGCACATCGGGCCACTGACCCCGGAAGTCGTGGACAAGGAGATCCTGCCGCTGATCGCCAGCCTGGAAGCCGAATCGAAATGAAGAAACTGCTGACACTGCTGCTGCTCTGCCTGCTGTTCGGCAACACCGCGTTGCAGGCCACTACCACGCTGGAGTCCTACCGGTTCTCCGACAAGCAGGATGAACAGCGTTTCAAGTCGCTCGTCAGCCAGTTGCGCTGTCTGGTGTGCCAGAACGAATCACTGGCGGACTCGGACGCAGAACTGGCCCACGACCTGCGCCAGGAAGTGTACGAGATGATGCTGGCCGGCAAGACCAACAAGCAGGTCACCGACTTTCTGGTGCAACGATACGGTGACTTCGTGCTCTACAATCCCCCGATGAAGCCGTCCACCTGGCTGATCTGGTTCGGTCCCTTCGTGGTACTGGTTATCGCCGTACTGCTGCTGTTCCGCTCGCTGCGCCGCCAGCGCGCTGTCACTCAGCAGGCCATCTCCGACGAGGAACGCAAACGGCTGCAGCAGGCCCTGCAACAATCCACCGGAAAAGACGCACAATCATGACCGTATTCTGGAGTCTCGCCGCATCCCTGTCGCTGCTGGCGCTCGCATTTCTGCTGCCGCCACTACTACGGCGCCAGCGTCCCGCCACCACTGTGAACCAGGATGCACTGAACGCGGAAGTGGCCCGGGAAAGGCTGTCGGAACTCGAACAGGACCTGCAAGCCGGCCGGCTCGACCAGGACCAGTACGATGCCGCGCGAGAAGACCTGGAACGGGAACTGCTCAGCGACCTGGGCACCACTGGCGGCAAGGCCGCGACCCCACGTCAGCCGCGCAGCGGCCGCTGGGCGGCACTGGTGATCGCCGCCGCTGTCCCCGTGAGTGCCACCCTGCTCTACAAGGCACTCGGCAGCGAACCGATCATTACGCTGTTGCAGCAGCAACCGGCTGCCGCCCGGGGGCAGGCGCAATCGCCCACCCAGCTGTCCGTCGACGAGATGGTGGCCCGCCTCGCCTCGCGCCTGCAGAAAGACCCCGACAACCTGCAGGGCTGGGACATGCTGGCAAAAAGCTATACCGTCCTGCAGCGCTATGACAAGGCGGTGCCGGCCTACCGTAACGTGCTGCGGCTTGGCGGCGGCAAGAATCCTGAAACCCTGGCTGATTTTGCCGACGCACTGGCCGCGACCTCGAACGGGGTGTTCTCCGACGAGGCCGGCAAGCTGCTGACAGACGCACTGCAGATGGATCCGGACAACATCAAGGCCCTGTGGCTGGCCGGACACTGGAAGCACCAGGCCGGCGACACCACGGCGGCACTCGGTTACTGGGAACACGCCGCCGGCCTGATGACCCCGGGCAGCGAAGACAGCCGCATCATCCGTGATCAGATCCGGCAGGTACGGGAACAGGCCGGCCTGCCGCCGCAGGAACCGCCCGTCATGACGGCCGCCGCGACACAACCGGCCGCCGCTGGCGGCAGTTCACTCCAGGTCTCCGTCTCGCTGGACCCCGCACTGCGTGGCAAGGCAGATCCCGGCGACACCGTGTTCATCTACGCCCGTGCTGCCAGCGGGCCGCCGATGCCGCTTGCCATCGTGCGCAAGCAGGTGCGCGACCTGCCGGTGACCGTGACGCTGGATGACTCCATGTCCATGGCGCCCGGTATGGTCATGTCCCGCTTCCCGCAGCTGACCGTGGGCGCACGCATCTCGAAATCCGGCAACGCGATGCCGCAGGACGGCGATCTCCAGGGACTGCAGACCGGGGTGCAATCGGCCGGCACGCATGCGCTCGATGTGGTCATCAACCATGTAGTCGGGGGACAGACGGCCACACAGGCGGGCACCATTCCCCCGGCCACCGCGGCCGCGCAGCCGGCAGCCGGCGGGAGTGGCGGGCTGCAGGTCAGGGTGTCGCTGGATGCTGCGTTGAACGGCAAGGCCAATGCCACCGACACGGTATTCATCTACGCGCGGGCCGCCCGTGGGCCGCGCATGCCACTCGCCATCGTGCGCAAGCAGGTGCGCGACCTGCCGGTGACCGTAACGCTGGATGACTCCATGTCCATGGCACCCGGCATGGTCATGTCCGGATTCCCGGAACTGACCGTGGGCGCGCGCATCTCGAAATCCGGCAACGCAATGCCGCAGACCGGCGACCTGCAGGGTACACAGTCACCGGTCCGACTGGCTGACACAAAATCAGTTGACCTGGTGATCAACAGCACGGTGCCGTAACAGTCGGACACGACCCGCGCCATTTCCTCGTTGCCGAGCCGGCGCATTTTCCCGGCATCCGCCAAACTCCGCGGACGGGTAGCGAGTACGTAACCAGTCATCGACCCGGATTTTCCCATAGCGACATGTCCGTTGCGCATCCGGGAGAGTGTCCTGACACCTGTCTCAAAATAGCGAATCGGGTGTCAAGGCCAGGCGTGGATACTGCGAGGAGCGGGTTTACTCCTGTAAATGAGCACCGGAGCAGGTTCACAACACCGCATTGGCGCCCGCGGGGCACTTCGAGACAGGTTCCAGGGAATCTCTGATTAATTCGTCATTGCGAGGAACGCAGTGACGAAGCAATCTCCAACTGACTGATCTCATGGCATGCGATTGCTTCGCTGTGCTCGCAATGACGGGAATTTCCGGTTTAATCAGAGGTTCCCTGGCTGTTCAACCGGTATTTGACCAGCTTGCGGTAAAGGGTGCGTTCACTGATCCCCAGTTCACTCGCCACCTTGCGCCGGTGCCCGCGGTATTTATCCAGCAGCAGGGCAATCTGATCGGCCTCGATCTGCTGCAGTGATCGCGCGCCACCGTCCATGGCCGGTTCGCGTGCCGGATGCCGCATCTCGAACCGGATGTGTTCCGCCTTGATATGCCCGTCACTGCACTGCGATATCGCACGTTGCAGGGTGTTGCGCAGTTCGCGGATATTGCCGGGATAGTCATGGGTGACCAGGATCCTGCGTGCGTCCTCGTCGATATGACAGCGGGGGGCACAGGGATCATGCATGCGCACCAGCAACGCATCGGCCAGTGCCGGGATGTCCTCCTTGCGCTCGCGCAGGGCCGGGATCAGGTGAACGATTCCGGCCAGCCGGTAGTAGAAATCGGACCGGAACAGGTCCTGTCCGATTCGCGCCGACAGGTCGTAGCGTGTCGAGGCAATGATCCGCACATTCGCCTTCAGCAGCTCACGGCCACCGACACGGCGGAAGTGTCCGGTTTCGATGGTATTCAGCAGCCGGCCCTGCAACGACAGCGGCAGGTCGCCGACTTCATCGAGATGCAGTGTCCCGCCAGCGGCCTGGTCCATCAGTCCGAGCCGCCGGCCGACACATCCGGTGAATGCACCGCGCTCGTGACCGAACAACTCGTTTTCAAACAGCGTCTCGTTGACCTCTGTGCAATCCACCGTGATATAGGCGCGTCCCCGCCTGGACGAGCTGTTATGTACGTAGCTGGCGGCCAGGCTCTTGCCCACACCGCTCTCGCCAACCAGCAGGATATTGTCGTCCGATTCCGCTGCCGCACTCAGCTCCTCGATACAGCGACGGAACGCCGTGGACCGGCCGATGAGCTTCTGCTCCTCACAATCCAGTTCCGTCGCCCTGGCCAGCCGGATGATCTCCTCACCGACAAACTTCGTGCCGTCCGCGCCCATGATCGGGTGGCCCTTGATGCGCACGTGCTCGGGCTGGTCATACTGGTCGAAGTGAATGTGCAGGACCTCATAGCGTTCGTTCGTGCTGAGCACCGAGGCGAGCGGGCAACCCTCGTTGTTCATGAAACAGGGTGTTTCAAAATGATGGGAAACCATGTGGCACTTGCGGCCGGTCACCCTGTCATCACTGGTTCCGTAGGCTTCACAATAGGCCTTGTTCGCGGCAACGATCGTGAAATTCTCGTCCACCAGTACAAACGGGTTGGAATGCGAGTCGATGATGGACTGCAGGTTCAGGTCGGGTTTGCGAGGTTTTTCCATGGCGGGGAATCCCCCGGGATTGCGACTGAAGGATCAACTTGGGGACAGCTTAACCCCGGGCTGCACAGATGGCAATTGACCGCCACGGGCCGTGCCTGGCAGCCCGGCCCGTGGCGGCAGATCCTGTCGCTGCGCTGCTAGAACCGGTAGCGCATTGAAAGCATTACTGCATTTACGCTATACCCGGGGCTGTCCATACCCAGGCCAATCACATTCGAGAGAGTTGCGGGATCGACCCCGTCCAGCATCCAGTCTTTCGAGTCATAATTTTCGTACCAGTACGCCGCATGCAGACTCAGGTCTTTCTTCAGCCGGTAATCCGCATACACCTTGACCGTGTCGAGTGTGGTCTTGAGGTCGGGAAAATCACCGCCCGGCGACCCGGTGACCATGCTGATCTCCCCGGTCGTGCGGTTCATGACGTAATCGGCGCCGACATCGAGCCGGTCCTTGATGAACTGGTGTTTTACCCCGAACCCGAAGGTGTTGACGGTATCGAGGTTTTCGGCGAACCAGTCCGCCACCGTGCCGGACTGGCTGCCCTGCTGTTCGGAACGGATCTCCTCCAGACCGGCAAAGGCATGCAGGGTGGTGCTGTCCGTCAGCTGCAGTGCGGCATCGGCGTTGATATTACCCTCCCGGCTCGCAGTCAGGCCCAGCTGCGACTTGGAATAGCGGTCCCGGATCAGATCGGCACTCAGACCGATGCTGAGGCGTTCCATCGGGATATAACTGACCACCAGGCTGCCGCTGTCGCGACTGCGGTCCGCCAGGTTGTACTTGCGCATCAACGGATTTTCCGCGGGGATGATATCGGGAACCAGGTGGAAACCCGAGGCATCCCGTTCGGAGTGGGCACCCTTGAGGGAAAACTCGAGTTTTTCCTGCACCCGCAGGTTGACCATGCCCCAGCCGGTCTCTTCCCGGGTGGTGTCCACCTCCTGGTTGGTACGGTCCTTGTGGGCATACTCGGCCCCGGCACTCAGGCGGACGCGCCGGTTGATCCGGTAGTCGGCGTCCAGCTTGGCGTTGTGGTCGGTGAAACTGTACGGCAGGTTGCGGCGTGCGAGTGCGGCAAACGTATCGGTCGTGACCCAGTCGAACACCTGGCTCGGAGTCTTGTTGTTGCGGTCGTTGTAGCGGTAGGAGGCGTTCACCCGCAGCCGATCGGTCACCGCGGAAGTGGCCTTCAGGTTACCGGTCACCGTATCCACCCGCGCATCGGCCGACTGGCGCGGCAAAGCCACGGACAGGTTCGGATTGACCGTGGCCGCCAGCAGGGCGTCGTCCTGTTCCATGCGACCGAGCGCGATGTTGCCGCTCACACGGGTGCGGTCGCTGACCTGGTAGCCGGTGGTGAACAGGACCTGGTTGAAGCGATTGTCCGGCGGCAGGGAAAGCTGACCCTGGTCCGCACCGGCGGTCAGCGGGTTATAGGCATTCTCCCAGGTGAGGGAAGTATTCCGGTCGTTGAAGAACGAGCCGTAATAGGCGATCCGGGATTGCCACTTGCGCGTCGTGTAATTAGCCGATACCTCGATTTCGTCGGTGACGTAATCCACCGGTGCGACCAGTTCGGCCGCGTTGTAGTAAAACGAGCCGGCCGTACGTTGCTGGCCGTCGCGGACCTCGTGATGCACGCTGACGGCTGTTTCCCACTTGCTGGCCGGGATGAAGGTCGCCCCGATACCGAACCGCTTGCGCAGCGTCTGCAGGTCGACCCCGTACAGGCTGGAATTCAGGCTTGTCATTCCCGCGGTTGAGCCGGCATGGGTCCAGCCGGCCGGCAAGGCCAGGTTCTCACCGCCGGCACCGAGATACGGAGTCCGGGCACTGTCGGAGATGTTGTGCGGGATGCCGTCATAGTCGAGGAACAGCGAGTAGTGCCCCTGCTGGCCGCCCTTGAGGTCGATTGAGCGGGTATCCAGACCGAGGTCACGCACGTGCAAATCGAGGTAACCGGTCTTGCCGTCGCGGTAGCGCGCCGTGGCATTGCCCACCAGGAACGCGCCCCGGCTTTCCAGACCGTTGTATTCCCCGAACTTGAAGGAATCGTCCGAGACCCAGCCGACACCACCTTCGACCTCGCCACTGTAGCCCTTCTCGACTATGCAGTACTCACAGCTCCAGTTCGAAGTATCGACGACGCCTGCCGGCTCTTCCGCACCTGCCACCATGCCGGCCGGCAGGCACACCAGGGCCACCAGCCAGCGTGTGACGGGGTGAATGCTGTTCATGTCACGTTTCCTCATTGTCTCGCCCTCCGTTCCTCGTCCGTTGCTGATCGCCAGCCGCTAGCGCATCAGCTTCACGCCGGAAGGATGGTTGGAACCATGGACCTCCGAATGACAGTTCGTGCACGCCCCGGCCAGCAGGAACCCGGACGGGGAGGCTCCCGGCAGTCCGTCCGCGGTGCGCGAGGCGCTCGCGTGTTGCCCGACCTGGGCATGGCACTGCTGGCACAGTAACGGCGGCCGCTTCTTCAGCAACGCCGGGTGGATCGACCCATGCGGGGTATGGCACAGGGTGCAATCCTCGGACGCCGGCTCATGCTCCCACAGGAACGG
>CAZMAK010000084.1:0-4254 GCA_964564245.1 uncultured Ectothiorhodospiraceae bacterium
CCTTCGAGCAGGCGGTGATCGGTGCGGCGGTGGCGCGCACCAGGCCCATCGTGCTGACGGCGCTGGCGGCCATCCTCGGCGGGTTCTTCATCCTCGATGACCCGATCTTCAACGGTCTGGCCATTGCGCTGATCTTCGGCCTGCTGGTCTCCACGCTGCTGACGCTGGTGGTGATTCCCGTGATGTACTACGCCTTCCGATACCGGCGCCTGGAGCAGGACACCACCGCAGGAGCGACCCCGTGATGCGGCGTGATACCGCCGGCCGGGTGAGCCTTGCGCTGCTGGGCGCCGGCGTATTGTGGCTGGCCGGCTGTGCGAGTACACCGGCACCGGAGGTGAATGCCGTGGTCGCGCCACCGGCGCAGTGGGCCGCCGGCGCGCAGGGCGGTACCGTGCAGGGCGGGTGGATCGCCGGGTTTGGTGATCCCGTGCTGCTGCAACTGGTCAACGAGGCGCTTGCACACAATCACGATCTGAAGGCCGCGGCGGCGGCGGTCGCACAGGCGCAGGCCGAGGCACGCAAGGCCGCCAGTGCGCAGGTGCCGATGGTGGGCGTGAACGTGGGCGCACAACGGGCCGGTGACACCGAATCCTTCGTGCAGTCCGATACCGGCGTGTCGCTGGGCATCGCCTGGGAGGCCGATGTCTGGGGCCGCATCCGTGCCGGGGTCAGCGCCGGCAAGGCCGGCGTCGAGGCGGCGCGCGCGGACTACGCGGCCGCGCGCCAGTCGCTGGCCGCGCAGGTGAGCAAGGCCTGGTTCCAGGCCATCGAGGCGCAGCAGCAGCACACGCTGGCACAGGAGTCGCTGGACAACCTGCACGAGACACTGCGCATCGTCCGGGCGCAACAGCGTGAAGGCCTGGCTTCAGGGCTGGACCTGCACCTGGTGCAGACCGACCTCGGTGAGACCGAGGCGCGGGTGCAGGAGACGGCCACCGCGCAACACGATGCCGTGCGCAGCCTGGAGCTGCTGCTCGGGCGCTACCCGGCCGCGGAGCTGAAGGTGGCGACCGGTCTGCCGGCCATGCCGGACGCGGCGCCGGCCGGGCAGCCGGCCGAACTGCTCGCGCGCCGGCCGGACCTGCGCGCGGCGGAGGCCCGGGTCGCGGCGGCCTTTGCACTGGCACAACAGGCACGCGCCGCACGCCTGCCGCGCATCAGTCTGACCAGTGCCGCGGGGACGGCCAGCACGGCGTTGCAGGCGCTGGTGCTGCCGGTGGATTCGTTCTGGTATGTCGGGCTGAACCTGTTTCAGCCGCTGATCGACGGCGGGCGGCTGAAGGCGGATGTCAAAGTTGCCGATGCGAAACAGCAGGCTGCGCTGGAGCAGTATGCCGGCAGGGTCCTGCAGGCGTTCAACGAGGTGGAGCACAGCCTCGATGCCGAGTCGGGCCTGCGCCGGCGCAGCGCCAGCCTGCGGCAGGCGGCGGCCGAGGCGACGCAGGCCTGGCAGCTCGCCATGCACCGTTACCGGGCAGGCGAGGCCGGGTTGCTCGATGCCCTGCAACTGCACCAGCGCCTGCTCGGGATCCGCCAGTCACTGTACCGCGTGGAACTGCTTGCGCTGACCGGGCGCGTGAACCTGCACCTCGCCCTGGGCGGGGAGTTCCAGGGTGCCGGACAGGGCACGGACTGAACCTTCCTGCACAGGTCCGTTTGGTTCCGTGACGATTGAATTTTCGCGGACCGGTTCGTTACCGCGGTGGTCTGTTGGCGAACCCGATACCCTGTGCCTGTCGGGGGATCGCCGTTCGCGCCGTCCCGCCGTATCACGTACAATGAAATACACCGATACCCACCAGCCTGCCTGCCATGAGCGATTACAACTACCTCAAGGACCTTATCCTGCTGCGCAACGACCCGAGCAAGGTGCCCCTCATCCTGGAAGCGGCCCGGCATGGCGAGGTGGACGCCCAGTACGCCCTGGGGGTGATCTATGCCGAGGGCCGCGGTGTGCCCGTCGACCTGGCACAGGCACACTACTGGCTGTCACTGGCAGTGGAGCAGGGTGACCACGACGCGGATATGATGCGCAATATCGTCGGATGCCAGATGAGCGACGAGGAATATGCGGCGGCCGTGAGGTTGCGTACCGGGCCTGGCCTGCGACTGGTGCAGGAGGGCTGAGTCCGGCGCTCTGCGGTCAGTACCGGTTCCGTATTCCTGCGCGGGATTCCGTGGCCGGGGATTCGCTGTTCATGCACGCGACATCCACCAGGCGGATGTCATCTGCCGTTGGTCGTTCATGTTTTTTTCTGAATGCGCTGCAACGGCCACGGCATGTCTTTCAGTGACCGGATCAATTCCTCCGGCGGAGCCGGCCTGGCGATGAAGTAACCCTGTGCCTGGCAGCAGCCGAATTCCCTCAGGGTTTTCAGGCACCCGGGGGTCTCCACTCCTTCCGCCACCACTCTCAACCCCATGTTGTGTGCAAGGCCTATCGTGGACCATACGATGGCCGCATCATCCTCGTCATCGTCCACTTCCTTCACAAAGGACCTGTCGATTTTCAGTTCATTCACCGGCAGCCGTTTCAGGTGGCTGAGAGAGGAATATCCGGTGCCGAAATCATCGATCGAGAATTCGATGCCATGCGTGGCTAGCCTGTTCAGCACCGTGGATACGTAGTCGGGATCGCCCATGATGGCGCTTTCCGTGATTTCCATGATCAGTGCGCCGGGCCGCAGCCCCCACCGTTTCTGCAGGTTATGGATATGCTCGAGCAACTGTGTGTCGCGCAGGTTGCACAGGGATATATTCACGGCTACGGTGAGATCGTAGCCGGCTTCGTTCCATGCAATGCATTGCCGGTACGCTTCCTCCAGTGCCCAGAAGGTATAGCGCTTGATCAGGCCGCTCTGCTCCATCGCAGGGATGAAGATTTCGGGAGATACAAAGCCGCGCTCGGGATGGTTCCAGCGCATCAGGGCCTCGACACCGGTAATCATTCCACTTTTGCAATCCAGCTTGGGCTGGTAATGAAGCTGGACCTGGTCCCTGTTCAAGGCCTCGTTGAGGTCGGTTATCAGGGTAAGATGATGGAGCGTGTGCCTGTCCTTCTCCGGGTCATAGACGAAACAGCCTGTCCGGTCCTGCTTGGCCACGTACATCGCCACGTCGGCGCAGCGCAATAGAGTCGAAACATCATTACCGTGTTGCGGGAAAACGGAGATTCCCGCGCTGGCGTCCACCAGGCAATCGGTTCCCTTGATGTCGAAGGGCGTTTCCAGCGTTTCCAGCAGATGCCAGGCAACCTTGCGCGCGTCCTCGCCATCCGCGCCGGGCAGCACGATCGCGAACTCGTCACCACCCAGACGACCAATGGTGTCTGCATGGCGCAGTGTTTCCCTGAAACGGTGGCCGGCCTTTTCCAGCAGGATGTCTCCGGCGTGATGCCCCAGGGTGTCATTCACTTCCTTGAACCGGTCCAGGTCCAGCATGATGATGGCTGCCTTCCCGTTTTCCCGTCGTGCCTTTTCGAGGTGCTGTGCCACGCGATCATGCAGCAGGTTACGGTTGGGCAGCCCGGTCAGGCTGTCATAGAGTGCCAGGTTCTCCAGCTGCCGGTTCGTCTCCAGCAGTTCCCGGTTCAGGGTCTGCAGTTCCCGCTGGAATACATCGGCCTGCCGTTTTGCCGTTTCCAGTTCCTCGAAGGTAATGGCGTTTTCCAGGGCGATGGCGACCTGTGTGGCAAACAGTGACAGCAGGTCCTTGTCCCGTTCGGTAAACCGGTCTGTCCCTACCTTCCTGATGCCGGAGATGCCGCCCAGGATCTGGTTTTTCCCCATGAGCGGCACCATGATGACCGACGCGGCTTCCTTCTCCCAGCGGACGCGTTCGTCCGCCTCGAGTTCGTCGAGCACACCACCCCACCACGGCCGGTGATTGCGCCAGACCCAGCCACAGATACCCAGTTCAATCGGAAGCGTCTCGCCGATGATCTCCTCCGCTTCCTTGCCACTGCCTGCCCGGTACGTATATTCCTTGCATTCATGATTCAGCACGGGAATCAGCACGGTTTCCGCCTGGATCAGGTCACGTGCACGCTCGGCCACCAGCGGGAGCAGCCTGTCGAGGTGGAGCTGCCGGCTGACTTCTTCCGCGGTTTCCCGGAGCAGCTGAATCTCCCGCTCACGCAGGCGCAGCTCGTACTCGAGTTCCTGAATGCGTTGATCGGTAACGTATCTGGCAATATTGGTCGGCATCCCTCCGCTATCGGCATCCGGGAGAGGGCCTGAAACGGGGGTGCCG
>CAZMAK010000084.1:4354-10073 GCA_964564245.1 uncultured Ectothiorhodospiraceae bacterium
GGGTGCCGGCTCAGCCAGGACGGATCGCTGCAGCAGCCGGAGATCCGCAACGTCGGGCAGGCCGTCCCGGACAAGATTACCGAACACCGCCCCCGGCACGGACGGCTGTATCTCGCCGGTCACCCGTGTCGAGGATTTTGTACGCCGGCTGGTTGCGGAAAATTACCGGACACGGTGTAACCCGGAAAAGCAGGCCTCCGACGCGGAGTAAGTTGACAGGCTAGCGGCTGTCTGCGTGATCGCCGACCTGCGTTCCCGCGCTATTCCCCGATCCGAACCCGGCCCTGTGCATCGACGATCCGGACGGCCGTGTAGTCACCTTGCGTTACCGCCACCAGCACGCAGGGAGCGGTAATCGCCTGCGCCTGCGCTGTACCTGGCGGCGGCTCGGTCCAGGTCACCGGAATTTCCAGTATGCCACCTGCCTGCAGGATGGCCGTGGCGGCCGCCGGTTCGACGCGGTAGCCTGCAGTGCTCCGCCGGCCCATGTAGATCGCTATCACCCGTTCTCGTGTGAAATCGATGGCAGGCGGCGTGCGGGTATCCGGCAGTACATTGCCCTGCAGGTTCCGCCAGGCGGTGCGGTAACCTGCCTCAGCGGTGATTATTTGCGCGTGTGTCGTGCCGTCCCGGCAGAACGAGCCCTGTGCCAGCGTGCGCAAGGCCAGCGGGTGATCCGGTGCAGAGATGGCGCAACCCGATGCGCAGACGGCCAGCAGCAGGAGCAGTCCAGGGAGCCGGTGCCGGATTTCAGTGCACACGGAGCAGGGTATGGTCGAGTTTTTCCCGGGGCTGAATCGTGATGCTGCCGGTGGACAGCCCGGAGAATCCGGTCAGCAGCGAGGTGGTGAAATCGTCCAGCACCAGGTCCGCGTTTACGTCGATGGTGGCCGGGCTGGAGGCGGTCAGGTAGGCGCCGCAGGATTCACCGACATCACAGAACGAGCCATCATGGTTGTGGTCGCTGCCAGCGACGACCTGGTACGTGCCGGCAACCACGTTGCTGAAGCGATAGTCGTAGCGCCCGCCCGTTGCCGTGCTGCTGATCTTGCTGATCGTGGAGCCGCTGGTTGCATCGAGCAGCAGGATGTACTGCAGTCCGGCATCGGCGGGTACGGCGATATTGCTGACCTGCATGACCACCGGAACCGACACGCTGTTGGCGGAAGAGGTGACGCTGATCGTTGCGCTGTAGGTACCGGGTGCGAGTCCGTTCCGGTCAATCAGCACGTGGTAGAGCCCGTTGCCGTTCGCATCCACGCTGGAGGCCGAAACCTGCAGCCAGCCGGCATCGTCGGCGGGCGGGTCGATGGTCAGCACGCCACCGCCGCCATTTCCGAGTGACAGCGTCAGGGTGGTGCCGACCAGCCCGAAATTGAGCGCCGCGGGCGTTGCTACCAGGGTGGGCCCTGCCGGAGTGCCGCCGGCGGCGACCGTGGCCATATAGGCATCGATCAGCCCGTACCCGTAGAGGTCGTCCCGCCCGGGCGCGCCGATGTCGTCGGTCAGCTGCCCGGTGGCCAGCAGGTTGTCGAAGGCGGCCGGCGTCAGGCCCGGGTTGACGGCACGCATCAGCGCCACGACACCGGCCACGTGCGGCGCGGCCATGGAGGTGCCCTGGTAGAAGCTGTAGTTGGGCTGCACGCTGCCCTGGCCGTCGCTGCCCGCCGTGCTCAGCACCCCGTCGCCATAGCCGTCCCCGTTGACGTCCTGCAGGGTGTCACCGCCCGGCGCGGCCACGTCCACGGTCGCGCCGAAATTCGAATAGGGAGCCCGGGTGCGATTGATGTCGACCGCGCTGACCGAGACCACGCCGTCGTAGGCAGCAGGATAGGAGGGGCAGGCCGAATTGTTGTTGCCGGCCGCAGCCACGATGATCACGCCCTGGTTGCGTGCCTGGGTGTACACGTTCTGCTCCAGCGTCGAGGGGGAACAGGTGCAGGGATCGGTGCAGCCCAGGCTGAGGTTGATCACGTCGGCAATCTTTGCCGGTACGGTGTTGGAATCATTGGGCAGTCCGGCAGCGTAGCGCACGGCCTGCATGACATCGTAACCGGTGCCGCCCAGTTCACTGAGCACCCGGAGCGGCATGAGCGAAACGGCCCAGTTGATCCCGGCCACGCCGGTGCTGTTGTTGGTTGCGGCGCCGATGGTGCCGCTGACGTGGGTGCCGTGGAAGATGGCCGTACCGGGATTGCCCGGGTCGCCCGGGTCGTCCGGGTTGTTGTCGATACCGTCGCCGTCGAGCGCAAGGGCCGGGTCCGAAATGAAGTCATAGCCCGCCACCAGCTGGCCCTGCAGATCCGGGTGCGCAAGGATCACGCCGGTATCGATGACCGCGACCACCACCCCGGTATCCCCGGTGGTAATGTCCCAGGCCTGCGGCAGATTGATCAGCGGGTAGTGCCATTGCAACGGGTAGTAGCTGTCGTTCGGTGTCAGCTGGGCATGGTAGACCCGGTTGGGCTCGGCAACCTGGATATCCGCGCGTCGACGCAGTGCCTTGATGGCCTCGATAGTGGCGAGCCTGGCGGGATCGATGTGCGCCTTGCCAAGCAATACGGATTCCTGCCGGCCCCTGGCGGCAGGCGCCGCTGTCACGGTCTGTGCCGTCGTGGCGAGATCCATCAGCATTTCGCGGCCGGGTTCGCCGGCGCGCACGGCCAGGTCCACCTGCCCGGCGAAGGTGGTGATTGCGGTGCTTGCGCCTGGCTGGATCGTGGTGGATGGATCGAACCGTGCGATGACCTCGCCGGGTACGAAATCGTCCAGTACGCTGAGCCGGGAGGCGGGGACGAACGCGCCCTGACCCACGGCAAGCACATAGTTGGAGGCGCCATTGAAGGCGTACACCTCGACCACGTAGGTGCCGTCGGTCGATATGATGAGGGTCTCGGTACTGCCGGTGCCCTGCGATGCGTCCAGGAGGTTGCCGTTCTCGTCACCCAGCAGCAGGTCGAGGTCGTTGGATGCCGTGGCGTTCGCGATGCTCAGTGTGAGCTGCTGGCCGGCGGCCAGTGCGACACGGTAGAGGTCAGAGGCATCACCGCCGGTCTGCGAACGTCCGGGGTTGCCGGTTCCCGGCTGGTTGACGTAGCCGCCGATACTGGCCGGATTGGGGATTTCCTGCGCCGTCTGGAGGGTATCGTTCGAGGTATAGCCGGCAACGGGATCGTTGGTGTCGCTGTCGGCGACACTGCCGGCGGCGGCCACCACACTGCCGCTGATCGAGTAGGTGGGCGGTGGCGTACTGCCGCCGCCTCCACCGCCACAGGCGGCCAGTAGCGCGGCCACTACGGTGAGCGCAAGGTGTCGAGTCCGGAGATATCCCGTTTGCATGCCACATTCCCAGATGGAGCGCGTGATGGTACTACAGGAATGTGCACCGGGTCTGCGCCGGCTGTCGCAACGCGGTGTGCTCTGCAGGAAAGGGGACGGATGGGCTGGATTCCATTCCCTCCTTTCCCTTTATCACACCGGCAGCCTGACCTTGTTCCTGATACCTGAATCCGGGGAGTCGTCCAGCTTCACGGGCATGCTACGGGTTCCGGTGCAGGATTCGAGAGCACCGCAACGCCGACGCGCACGAGGCCGGATTGCACGACCCGTGCCGTGATGCCACCCCGGCCCGGGTGGTCTCGTCATCGAGCATGTGCGGTGGTCGAAGGCATCGGGCCGCTGGAATCGCACCTTGCTGTGTGGGTACTCATTTTGCAAGATCCGGTGGTGTACCGGGTATCACTTTCCAGCCATCCGGACACCCCGCGACATACGGGTAGTAGCCGTGTGCGGAGGTGCAGTAGTACCAGACCTGTGCGCCATCCGGAGTGGTCGACGCGGGTGGTACCGCGGCCGGCGGCGGTGGTGGCGGGGTCAGGGCGGGTGCCGGGTAGTCGTACGGCAGGACGTTCGTGTAGTCGTACGGAAAATCGGACGGGAAGTATTCAACGGCCGGCGGCGTGTACAGATACGGGCCGGGGGCGTTCCACCACCAGGGCATGCCGCCGGCATGATGGTGGCCGTGACCGTGATGATCCGCCAGCGAGACCTGGCTGACCGCCACCAGCTGCACGGCGAGGCACAATACGTGAATCCGGTTGTGTTTCATTGCGATATCTCCTGATGTTCAGAGCGGCACGAACCCGGGTCAGATCCCGGTTCCCCCTGATAATAGCCGCAATCGGGATCTGCACCCATCGGCTGTCATTCAGGATAGGGCAGCAGCGGGTTACCGGGCCGTATATACCGGGAGGTCTTCCCTGCAGTGCTGCTTATGCAGGACAGCGCTCAGACCGAGGCGGGCGTTGTGGCAGGGTATCCTCCCTGCTGCCCCGGCCTGGGCGAGCGGTCAGGCGAGACCGGCACCGCGCACGCCATCAATAAGCATCTGAGCGCCGACGACTGCCAGGATGAGTCCCATCAGGCGCGAAATGACCTTGATGGCCTCCGGGCCCAGCGTGCGGGTGAACCAGGGTCCCCCGATGAATGCGAGAAAGGTGATCGCGCATATCGAACCAAAAGCCGCCACCACGCTGACCACCTCGGAAAAGGTTGATCCGGCCGCGAAATTCATCGCCGTGGCAATCGTGCCCGGGCCGGCAAGCACGGGAATGCCCAACGGGGTTATCGCGATGTCGATGACCGAATCATCCCTGTCGCCGGTTTCAGTGGTGCCGGGTTTGTGAAAACTCGAGTGCTGGCCCTGCAGCAGGTGATAGCCGATTATGCCGATGATCACTCCGCCAGCGATGCGAAATGCCGGCAATGTGATGCCGAACACGGAAAACAGCGCTCTTCCGCCGATCGAAAAGAGCGCCACGACTGCAAAGGCCACGCCGACCGACCGGAACGCGACCAGTCTCTGCTGGTGCGGGTCCAGCCCGTCTGTCAATCCCGTGAATATCGAAGCGTTGGCAACCGGATTCATGACGGCGAAGAAAGCCATGAATACCGCCACGAAGTGAGCCATTGCGAGGGTCCTGTATTGTCTGGCAACGGCCAGCGGGCGTGCATGTCGGAAGGCCATCGGAGCCGGCCGGGTACGAACTACTGCACTTCCTGCAAGTCCATTGTGCAGTGCGATATAGCACGGCCCGACGGGTATGGCAAACCGTGTTCGGACGAGGTGCGCAGGTTCCGGTTAATTGTCTCCCAGCGAGTACTGCCTTCCGATGAACAGATCGCTACTGACGGTGAGCACGTCGCGCAGCCAGTCCGCGCTGGTTGAGCAGGCCTCGCTCCAGGGCGGTTCCCTGCAGACCTCGACACCGCCCTTGTCGTTGACCAGGTAGTGCAGCCCCGGGATCGGGCGGATCTGCGTGGTGCCGGGCGGGGTGGTCAGCGTGAGCGGCCCGCTGTAGGGAAGGTGCAGCAGTTGCAGCAGGCGTGCCGGCAGTTCGTACAGTGCCAGCGTGCCGAGCTTTTGCGGGCCGTTCGTGCCGTCGATCACGATCAGCGGTGTGGCATTGTAGATGCCGAACATCTCCGGCGTGAATTCATCGCGCTTGCGGGCGAGCAGGCCGGACTCGGCGTAGCCGGCGAAGTTCTCGCCCAGGAACGGCGGGTGGTCGCCGAACACCACGATCAGCGAATCCGGGTCGCGCTGACGCAGTACCTTGAGGAAGTCCACCAGCTCGCGCGCCTTGTACCAGGCCGTGCTGGCATAGCTGCCGTCCTCGGGTACCTTAGAGTCGGTCTGCACCACCGGTACACGCTTGCC
>CAZMAK010000085.1:0-10034 GCA_964564245.1 uncultured Ectothiorhodospiraceae bacterium
ACGCCAAGACCCAGCGCTACGGCACCTGCAACACCATGGAGACCCTGCTGGTGGCGGAGGGCATTGCCGAACGCGTGTTACCGCCGCTGGCAGAGCAATACCGGTCCGCCGGTGTCGAACTGCGCGGCTGCGAGCGTACCCGCGCCATCCTGTCCGGCATCCACGCCGCCACCGAGGCCGACTGGGACGAGGAGTACCTGGCGCCCGTCCTCGCCATCCGCGTGGTGGACGATCTCGACGCCGCGATCGACCACATCGAACGGCACGGTTCGGATCATACCGATGCGATCGTCACCGAGTCGCTGACCCGTGCACAGCGTTTCCTGCGCGAGGTGGATTCCAGCTCGGTGATGGTGAATGCCTCCAGCCGTTTTGCCGACGGTTTCGAATACGGGCTGGGCGCCGAGATCGGCATCAGCACCGACAAGCTGCACGCGCGCGGACCGGTGGGGCTGGAAGGGCTGACCACGCTCAAGTACATCGTGCTGGGCGACGGCCACATCCGTACATGAGGACGATTCCGTATCGCGTCCCGCTGCGTGGAATCTCCCGCAAGAGCTTCATCAATCCGTTCCTTCTCCCTCCGGGAGCAGGCACGGATGAAGGGATTGATTGCAAGGCGGTTGCCTGCATGACCTTCTCACCCCGACCCTCTCGGCTCGGGCGTCCTGCTTCGCTCTACCGGGTCCATCCCTGGACCCGTACCGCCTGCATCCCTGCAGGCGTCCCGGAGGGAGAGGGCGCGCTGACGCAGCTCGTGTTTCAACAGCCTGACCCTGCATGATCGGCATCCTCGGCGGCACCTTCGACCCCGTACACTTCGGTCACCTGCGCCCGGCACTGGAGGTGAAGGACGCCCTCGGCCTGACGGAAGTCCGGTTAATTCCGTGCCGCATCCCGCCGCACCGACCGCCACCGCTGGCCACACCGGAGCAGCGCACGGCCCTGCTCGCCGCCGCCATCGACGGACACGACGGCTTCGTGATCGACACGCGCGAGTTTGACCGCGAGGGACCGTCGTGGACCATTGACACCCTGCAGTCGCTGCAGCAGGAATTCCCGGCCGAGACACTGTGCCTGCTGGTGGGCATGGATGCGTTCCGCGGCCTGACCGGCTGGCACCGCTGGCGCGAACTCCTCAATTGCTGTCACATGGTGGTCATGACCCGGCCCGGCGCCGAATTTCCCGGGACCGGCGAACTGGGCAACCTGATCGCAAGGCACCGCATGGCGGAGCTCGCGGCACTGCAAACGCAGTCCTCCGGCATGCTGTTTTTCCAGACGGTCACCCAGCTGGAAATTTCAGGCACCCGTATCCGCGGCCTGCTGCAGGAGGACGGGGACGCCAGTTTCCTGGTACCGGACCGTGTGCTTGCGATCGTTCGGCAACAGGGTATGTATGACAGGGCCAGCTAAATGAAAAAACTGAAGGAAGACAGGCTCGAGGGTATCCACGTGGAGGGCCGGGTAGGCCGCCTGCTGGAGCTGACCCTGAACGCACTGGAAGACATGAAGGCGGTGGATGTCCGCGTGCTGGACGTGCGTGACCAGACCTCCATCACCGACCTCATGGTGATTGCCAGCGGCACCTCGACCCGGCACATCAAGTCGATCGCCGATCACGTGGCGCAGGAGGCGAAAGATGCGGGCGTGAGTGTACCGGGCGTGGAAGGAGACAAGGGGTCCGAGTGGATCCTGATCGACCTGATCGATGTCGTGGTACACGTCATGCTGCCGGAGACACGCGCCTTCTATGCGCTGGAGAAGCTGTGGTCGGTCGGCAGCCAGCCCGCGGCCGGGCAGGACCGGTGATCCGCGTCCGGTCATGCGTATCCACCTGATCGCCGTCGGCACCCGCATGCCGGACTGGGTGGTGCAGGGTTACCAGGACTACGCCCGGCGCCTGCCGCGGGAATGTACCCTGCAGCTGGTCGAGATCCCCGTTGCGCGCCGCAGCAAGTCGCAATCCGCGGAACAGGCACAGCACGAGGAAGGCCGCCGGATGCTGGCCGCCTTGCCGAAGGACTGCGCCGTGATCGCGCTCGACGTGCAGGGGCAGCCCTGGAGTACCCCGGCGCTGGCCGACCAGTTGCAGCAGTGGCTCGGTTCCGGACGTGACGTGGCCCTGCTGGTCGGCGGTCCCGACGGGCTGGCACCGGACTGCCTGGCCCGTGCCGAACGCGGCTGGTCACTGTCGGCGCTGACCTTTCCGCATGCACTGGTGCGCATCCTGGTCGCGGAGCAACTGTACCGCGCCTGGAGCATCCTCCATGGCCATCCCTATCACCGTGCCTGAGCGTTAAGCTTTCCTTAATCGCACATGAGCAGACTGCCCGAGATCTACCTTGCCTCGCAGTCACCCCGGCGCCGGGAACTGCTTGACCAGATCGGGGTCGCTTACGAGGTGCTTGCCGTCGAGGTGGACGAGCAGTGCCGGGACAACGAGTCCGCGGATGACTACGTACGCCGCATCGCGCGGGACAAGGCGCACAGCGGCTGGCGGCAGCTGCCGCCGGCGCGGCGCCGGCCGGTACTGGGCGCCGACACCGCAGTGGTGAGTGGCGCGGGTGACATCCTGGGCAAGCCGCGCGACCGCGAGCATGCCCTGCACATGCTGCAGCAGCTTTCCGGACACACCCATGCCGTGCTGACCGCCGTCGCGCTGGCGGGGGTCGACGGTCCGGTACCGGTCAGCCGCAGTGCTGTGACGTTTCGCACGCTGACACCGGCCGAATGCGCGGCATACTGGGAGACCGGCGAACCGGTGGGCAAGGCCGGCGGTTATGCCATCCAGGGCCATGCGGCGGTATTCATCCGCCATATCGAGGGCAGCTATTCCGGGGTCATGGGTCTGCCCCTGTTCGAGACCGCGGAGCTGTTGCAGCAGGCCGGTATCAAGGTACTCTAGGCGGGCAGTGGAAACAGGGCGCCCCGGGCCGGATTCGTGTTGCAGGCGCCGCCCTGGCGGCGCAGCCGGTGAAACCCGGCGCAGGTCGCCTGCAGGCAGGCTGCTGCAGATCAATCGTCTGAATGACAGGGAAAGCATGAGCGAGGAAATTCTGATCAATGTCACGCCGCGCGAGACCCGGGTTGCCCTGGTCGAGAACGGTGTCCTCCAGGAGATCTTTATCGAGCGCGCCCGCCGGCGCGGCCTGGTCGGCAACATCTACAAGGGACGCGTGTGCCGCGTGCTGCCCGGTATGCAGGCGGCGTTCGTGGATGTCGGCCTGGAGCGCGCGGCCTTCCTGCATGCCTCCGACATCGAACAGCCCATAGACGGCACGTATGCTGCGACGAAATCCACGGCCGACATCACCCGCCTGCTGAAGGAAGGTGACGAGATCTGCGTGCAGGTCATCAAGGACCCGCTCGGTACCAAGGGGGCGCGCCTGACCACCCAGATCACCCTGCCGTCGCGCTATCTGGTGTTCATCCCCAACGTCGTCAACGTCGGTATCTCGCAGAAGATCGAGACCGAGGCGGAGCGCGTGCGCCTGCGTGACCTGATCCAGCTGTTCATGGCCGAGCAGGAGGGCGGGGGGTATATCGCACGCACCGCGGCGGACGGCGCCGGTGCCGACGCACTGCGGGCCGACATGCTGTTCCTGCGCAAGCTGTGGCAGTCGATCAGTGCGACCCTGCCGGAGAGCCAGCCGGGTTCGCTGGTCTACGGCGACCTGCCGCTCACCATTCGCGTGATGCGCGACATGCTGGATGATCACATCGAGCGGGTGCGCATCGATTCCCGCGAGAGTCACCAGCGGGCCCGCGAGTTCTGTGACCGTTTCATGCCGGGCATGCAGACCCAGCTGGAGTATTACCCGGGTGAACGGCCGATCTTCGACATCTACAGCATCGAGGACGAAATCCAGAAGGCGCTCGACCGCAAGGTACAGCTCAAGTCCGGCGGTTACCTGATCATCGACCAGACCGAGGCGATGACCACCTGTGACGTGAACACCGGCGGTTACGTCGGGCACCGCAACCTCGAGGAGACCATCTTCAAGACCAACCTGGAGGCGGCGCAGACGCTGGCCCGGCAGCTGCGGCTGCGCAACCTCGGTGGCATCATCATCATCGATTTCATCGACATGCAGGACGAGGAGCACAAGCGCCAGGTGTTGCGTACCCTGGAAAAGTGTCTCGAGAAGGACCACGCCAAGACCCACATCAGCGAGGTGTCCGCGCTCGGCCTGGTGGAGATGACGCGCAAGCGTACCAGCGAAAGCCTGGAACACGTGATGTGCGAGGTGTGCCCGACCTGCAACGGCCGGGCCTCGCTGAAGACACCCGAGACCGCCTGCTACGAGATCTTCCGCGAGATCATCCGCGCCGCGCGCCAGTTCGACATCGAGGAGTTGCTGGTGCTGGCCTCCCAGGAAGTGGTCGACCTGTTACTCGACGAGGAGTCGGCCAGCCTGGCCGAACTGGAGGCCTTCATCGGCAAGCCGATCCGCTTCCAGGTGGAGACCCTTTACACGCAGGAACAATATGACGTGGTTCCGATGTAGCGGGTCCCGCGGCCACCACCGGGATTGCCACACTGCCCCATGCTGAACCGGTTGTTGCATTTTTCCACGAAACTGCTGATCGCCGTACTGCTGCTGGTCGCCGTGGTGCTTGGCAGCGCACGCCTGCTGGTGCCGGTGCTTGGGCAGTACAAGAACGAACTCGCCGCGCTGGCCGCGCACGCGACCGGACGCACGGTGACGATCCGGCGCATGAAGGCGACCTGGCGCGGCCTGTCGCCGGTAGTGAAACTGGTCGGGGTGAGCATCGCCAGCCGGGAGCATCCGGACCAGCGCCTCGATATCGACCAGGTCTGGGTGCGTATCGACCTGCGCCGCTACCTGCTGGAACGCGAGTTGCGCTTCTCCGGCGTGGACGTCATCGGTACCCGTTTCACGCTGCTGCGAGACGCCGACGGACACCTGTCCGTACAGGAATTCCCGGTCGGCCCGGAGGCCGCACCGCTGGATATCAGCGTCATGTCCCGGTTGTCGCTGCACGACGCCGGTATCACCGTTCGCGACCTGCAGGACGGACACCCCGCACTGCACTTCTCGGACGTGACGCTGGCGCTGCGCAACGACGGTGATCGCCACAGTGTCTCCGGGCGTGTACGGTTGCCCGACGAGCTGGGCCATACCGTGGAGATCGAGGCGCGCCTGCAGGGCACGGCGCCGAATCCGCTTGACTGGCAGGGACGGATCTACCTGCGCGGGCAGGGGCTGCAGCTGTCCAGCCTGGTGCCGCTGCTGCGGCCGGATGCGCAGGCGGTCACCGGCAATGCGGATATCCGGTTGTGGGCCGAACTGGATGCCGGCGCGCCGGTCTCGGTCAGCAGCGAGCTGGACGTGTCCGGCTTTACGGTGCAGGCCGGTGACGCGAAAAACGGCGTGTTGCGCGCCGACCGGTTGCGCGTGCAGCTGGGCTGGCAGCGCCGCGTGCACGGCTGGCAGGCGGCATTGCAGCAATTCCGCATGCGATCCGGCGATCAGGACTGGTACCTGGACAACCTGTCGGCGTCGTCGCTGACCCGCGACCAGAACTCCTACCTGGACGCCGTGGCGTCGCACCTGCCGCTGGTGCCGATGCGCGGCCTGCTGGCGGTGCTCCCGGGGCTGGACAAGGCATTGCGCGGGCAGGTACTGGCCCTGCAGCCGTCCGGTGAACTCGAGGATGTGCACCTGTTGCTGCGGCAGGCGCCCGACGCGGTCGTAATCGAGCGGCTCAGCACGCGTTTCCACGGGCTCGGTATTGCGCAGTCCGGCGCCATCCCCGCGTTCAGTGGCCTGGACGGCAGCCTGGAGGGTTCACAGGCCACGGGGCGGCTGGTGCTGGACAGCACGGACAGCAGTTTCCAGGATGACCGCCTGTTCCGGGCGCCACTGCATTTCGATCACCTGCAGGGCACGGTGAGCTGGCAGGACGACGCCGACGGCATGTCGCTGGCCAGTGAATCGCTGCGCGTGGACAATGCCCACCTGGCCACGGACACCCGGTTCCGGCTGCAATGGCCGCACGACGGGGCGGCGCCGGTGCTGGACCTGCAGACGGCGGTGCCGCGCGCCGGGATCAGTCATATGCACGACTACCTGCCGGCCCGTCACATGTCGCCGGTCGGCGTGCACTGGCTGGACCGCAGCCTGCAGGGCGGCGAGGTGCGCGATGGCAGTGTGCGGATCGAGGGCCGCCTCGACCAGCTGCCGTTCGATCACGGCGAGGGCCGGCTGGAAGTGCGCCTGCCGGTCACCGGCGCCACACTGGATTTCAACGAGCACTGGTCGCCGGTGGAAGACCTCGACGCCCAGGTGGACTTCAACGGCCGGCAGATGGACATCCTCAGCCAGCGGGGACGCATCCGCAGCGCCGCACTGCACGCCGTGCATGCACACATCGCCGACCTGAAACACCCGCACCTCACCGTCAGCGGCGATGTCAGCGGGGCGTTGCCGGTCATGATGGAGGAACTCGGCAGCAGTCCGCTGGGGGACACCTATGGCGGCTTCGTCGACCGGGTCACTACCAGCGGTACGGCCGGTCTGCACCTGGACATCGAGGTGCCGCTGGAAAAGCACCACAAGCCGGTATCGGTGAGCGGCCGCATCCAGTTGAAGGGCAACGGCCTCGCACTGCACGACAGTGACATCGCGCTGAGCGGAATCCATGGCCGCCTGGATTTCAATGAAAAGGGTATCCACGGCGACGGACTGAAGGCGCGCCTGTTCAATCACCCGGTCCAGGCCCGCGTATGGAGCGAGCCGTCACGGCACATTACCCGGATTGCACTGAACGGACCGCTTGGCCTGATCGACCGGCTGTTGCCGAAGCAGGACCCGTTGCGTGCGGAGTTCCATGGGCACAGCGACTGGCAGGTACTGGTGACGGCGCGCGGGACACCGCAGCGCGGCCAGCATGCCGACGTCGGGCTGGAGATCCGCAGCACGCTGGCCGGCACCGCCATCGATCTGCCGGCACCGTTTGGCAAGACGGCGGACAGCCAGCGACCGCTGACGTTGCGGATCGACCAGCTCGAAAAGGATGAACGCGAGCTGGAGGTAAGCTACGCGGACGTACTGGACGGGCTGCTGTTGCTGGACAACGACCCGCACGGGATGCGGCTGCGCAAGGGGGTGCTGGCCGTGGGCGGCGCGAAGCCGGTACTGCCGGACAGCAACACGCTGCTGGTGACCGGCGAACTGCCGAAGTTCCGGCTGGAAGACTGGAAGCCGCACCTGCACGCGGACGGGGCGGCGCCGGCCGTGCCGGTGCGCCTGAAGCTGCAGGTGGGTGAACTGGAGCTGCTCGGCCAGCGTGTGCACGATACCCGCCTCGACCTGCACGCCGAGGGCCGCAGCTGGGTCATCCGGGCGACGGGTGACCAGCTGGCCGGCGACATCCGGTTGCTGCGATCCACGAGCGGGCTCGCCCGTGTGTCGATGAAGCTGGACCACCTGCAACTGGAGCAGGTGCCGGAGTCCGGCAAGGATACGGGGCCGAAGCCGGCCACGACCCTGCAGCCGGGGGATATCCCCGACCTGCAGGTGGACATCGGGAAAATGGTTTACGGCGGCATCGACTTCGGCGCCCTGCAGCTGTACGCAACCCGGCAGCCGGACAACAGGCTCATGATCAGCCAGTTCGCGCTCGACTCGCGCATGCTGGCACTGCATTCCTCCGGCGAGTGGCACGTACAGGACCAGCACTCCCGGTCGAGTGTCGACCTGACGCTGACCGGTGGCCGGATGGGCGCCCTGCTGGACGCATTCGGCTACGAGAAGATCATCAAGGACGGTGACCTGCACGGCAGTCTGCAGGCCAGCTGGCCGGGGGCGCCGTGGGAGGCGAAGCCGGAGAAGATGGACGGCAAACTGACCCTCGTCATCAAGGACGGCCAGCTGCTGGACGTCGAGCCCGGCGCCACCGGGCGTGCGCTGGGTCTGCTCAGCCTGGGCATGCTGCCGCGGCGCCTGCTGGCGCTGGATTTCACCGACCTGTTCGGCAAGGGCTTCGCCTTCAATCGCATCGGTGGCGACATCGTGCTCGACAGCGGCAATGCCTGGATGGACGGCATGGTGGTGGACGGGCCGGCGGCGAAGATCGAACTCACCGGCCGCGCGGGACTGAAGGCGCAGGACTACGACGAGGTCGTGACCGTCACACCGTATCTCAATTCCAGCCTGCCGCTGGCCGGCGCCCTTGCCGGCGGGCCGGCGGTCGGCGCGGCGGTCATCGTGGCCGAGAAGCTGCTGGGCGGCAAGATCGGCATCAATGAAATGGGGCGCAAGCAGTACACCGTGACCGGCAGCTGGTCGGAACCCGTGATCAGGTCACTGACCCCGAAGCCCGTGCCGAAGCAAAAGGCCCGGGACTCCGAGCCGTTCGAGTAGTTGCGGCCGGGTGCGTGGCGGCTAATCTGTGCTATGCTGATTTCCCTTGAATTGTAACGAGATGGCGTAACTTAATGAGCGTAGTGGCATGTGTACAGATGGCGTCGAGTCCGAATATCGGGGCCAACCTGCTGGAGGCGGAACGCCTCATCGAGGAGGCGGTCAGTCAGCATGCACGGCTGGTGGTGTTGCCGGAGAACTTTGCCCTGATGGGCAGGACCGAACACGAAAAGGTCAAGATCCGCGAACAACCCGGCAGCGGTGCCATCCAGACCTTCCTGTCGGAACAGGCCGCGCACCACGGCATCTGGCTGGTCGGCGGCACCATCCCGCTGGTGGCCGACAACCCGGACAAGGTGCGTGCCACCTGCCTGGTGTTCGACGACCAGGGCCGGCAGGCCGCACGCTACGACAAGATCCACCTGTTCGACGTGGCGCTGGTCGATTCCGGTGAGCAGTACACGGAGTCCGACACCATCGAGCCCGGCAGCGAGGTGGTCGTCATCGACAGCCCGTTCGGGCGCATGGGCGTGGCGGTGTGCTACGACCTGCGTTTCCCGGAACTGTTCCGGCAACAGCTCGACCAGGGCCTCGAGGTGCTGGTGCTGCCCTCGGCGTTCACCGCCATCACCGGGCGCGCGCACTGGGAGGTGCTGGTGCGGGCACGCGCCATCGAGAATCTCTGCTACGTGATCGCGCCCGACCAGGGCGGCTACCACCTGAACGGACGCGAGACCTATGGACACAGCATGATCGTCGATCCCTGGGGCACGGTGCTGAACAGCCTCGCGCGCGGTCCCGGCGTGGTGTGCGCCGAGATCGAGCTTGGCCGCCTGCAGAGTGCGCGCCGCAATTTTCCCAGCATCTCGCACCGTCGCCTGCAGTGCCGCAACGATGGCTGACTCGAACCTCGACATCGCGCGCGAGCGCCTGCTGACCCCCGCCGGCCTCGACGAGAACAGCCTGGGCCCGGTGTTCGACCGCCTGCTCGGTCGTGCGGTGGACGGCGGCGATCTCTATTTCCAGTCCACGCGCTTCGAGTCCTGGGTGCTGGAAGACGGCATCGTCAAGGAGGGCAGCCACAGCATCGAACAGGGCGCCGGTGTGCGTGCCATCAGCGGCGACCGGACCGGCTTTGCCTATTCCGACGAGATCGTCATGCCGGCGCTGCTGCAGGCCTCCGGGGCGGCGCGCGCCATCGCCGGCCACGGGCAGGCCGGCCGCCTGCAGGCGTGGCACCGGCATCACCCGGACACGCTGTATCCCGCCATCGACCCGCTCGACCGCATGAGTGCGGACGACAAGATCGGCCTGCTGCGCGCGCTCGACGCCGAGGCACGTGCGCAGGACCCGCGCGTGAAAGAGGTGGTGGTGAGCCTCGCCGGCGTGCACGAGGTGGTGCTGGTCGCGGTCAGCGACGGCACGCTGGCCGCCGACGTGCGGCCGCTGGTGCGCTGCAACGTCACCGCCATCGTGGAACAGAACGGCCGGCGCGAGCAGGGCAGCTCCGGCGGCGGCGGGCGCAGCGAGTATGGTTTCTTCCTCGAGGAGGATCGCGCGAAAGGCTATGCCCGCGAGGCGGTGCGCCAGGCGCTCGTCAACCTCGAGGCCGTCGACGCACCGGCGGGCACCATGCCGGTG
>CAZMAK010000086.1:0-9867 GCA_964564245.1 uncultured Ectothiorhodospiraceae bacterium
AATCAACCGGGCCGGAGCCCTGGCGCTGGACTGTGCACGAAATAATAATTCAACAACTTGTTGAATAATAATATTTTTGAGGATGACCCGCGTACTCCCCGAAGCGACTGGATAAACAGCCCTGCGTCCTGCGTGGTGTTTCGTGCTTGCCGGTCCGGATGGCCGGGCGGGATACCACCCCTGAATATCCCGATCTCCGGGGTGGCGGTTGAGTCTGTGCCGGCAACAGGGTATACCATGGTCCGGCGTGGCAAACACAAACAAACAGGATCCACGGCGCGTACCATTTGCTGCACACCTGATGCGATCCGATCAAGGACTGAACAGGGCACCGAGCCCTTGTCCGCTTCATCAGAGAGGAGATATTGCATGTACATGAACCGACGTGAATTTCTGCAGATGCTCGCCGTGGCGGCGGCCTCCGGCATGCTGATCGACAGCCGGTCGGCGCTGGCCGGAACGGCGGATTTCTATGATCTTCCCCGGTTCGGCAATGTGTCGCTGATGCACATGACCGACTGCCACGCGCAATTGCTGCCGATCTATTTCAGAGAGCCGAATGTGAATATCGGCATCGGCAGCGCGGCCGGCAAGGTTCCCCATATCGTCGGCGAGCATCTTCTGAAATATTACGGGATCAAGCCGGGCACGCGCGAGGCACATGCCTTTACCTGCCTCGACTTCGTGCAGGCCGCAAAAACCTATGGCAAGGTCGGCGGCTTTGCCCATCTCAAGACCCTGGTCGACAAGGTGCGTGGTTCCCGCCCCGGCGCCTTGCTGCTGGACGGCGGCGATACCTGGCAGGGTTCCGCCACCTCGCTGTGGACGGGCGCACAGGACATGGTCGATGCCTGTATCGCACTCGGGGTCGACGTCATGACCGGCCACTGGGAATTCACCTTTGGCGCGGAACGGGTGAAGCAGATCATCGACAATGATTTCAGGAAGGCCGGCATCGAGTTCGTTGCACAGAACGTGGTGACCAATGATTTTGGCGACCAGGTGTTCAAGCCCTACGTGATGCGGGAGATCAACGGTGTGAAGGTCGCCATCATCGGCCAGTCCTTCCCGTATACGCCGATCGCAAATCCGCGCTACATGATGCCGGACTGGAGCTTCGGTATCCGGGATGACGGCATGCAGGAGTGGGTGGACGATGCGCGCAGCCACGGCGCCCAGGTGGTGGTCGTGTTGTCCCACAACGGCATGGATGTCGACCTGAAGATGGCAACCCGTGTCACCGGCATCGACGCCATATTCGGCGGTCACACGCACGACGGTGTGCCGCAGCCGGTACAGGTCAGCAATGCCGGGGGAGTCACGCTGGTCACCAATGCCGGGTCGAACGGCAAGTTCCTCGGCGTGATGGACTTCGAGGTCAAGCAGGGCAAGGTGGCCGGCTGGAAGTACCGTCTGCTGCCGGTGTTCTCCAACCTGCTGCAGGAAGATGCAAAAATGGCGGCACTGGTGCAGAAGGTTCGCGCGCCGTTTGCAGACAAGCTGAACGAGGAACTGGCCGTGACCGAGGAGCTGCTGTACCGCCGTGGTAACTTCAACGGCACCTTTGACCAGGTGATTCTCGATGCCCTGATGGAGGTCAAGGGGGCGCAGGCGGCATTCTCTCCGGGCTTCCGCTGGGGCACCTCGCTGCTGCCCGGCGAAGCCATCACCATGGAGCGCGTGATGGACCAGACGGCGATTACCTATCCCTCCACCACGCTCAACGAAATGAGCGGTGAAACCATCAAGACCATCATGGAAGACGTCTGTGACAACCTGTTCAATCCGGATCCCTACTACCAGCAGGGCGGGGACATGGTCCGGGTGGGCGGTATCCACTATACCGTCGACCCCTCGAAGAAGATCGGTCACCGCATTTCCGACATGACCCTCGATGGCAAGCCGGTCGATCCGGGCAAGACCTACACGGTGGCGGGTTGGGCGCCGGTCGGAGAAGGGGTGACCGGTACGCCGGTCTGGGACGTGGTGGCCGAGTACCTGCGTGATGTGAAGGTCATCAAGCCGGTCAAGCTCAATCTGCCCCGGGTCGTGGGTATCGGCAAGGACAATCCCGGGATTGTCTGAGGTACGGGTACCGGCCCGGTGGGGGAGGCGGGTGACGCGGAAGGGTTGCGTCCCGGGCCGGGCGGCCCCGCCACGTTGCGGGGTGTTTTGTATTGACGCTGTTGCGTGACAGGAGTAGTTTGCCGACCTGTCCGGATTCAACCGAAAACCAGCCTGTTTCATCCACCTGGCGGGATCAGCCGCATCACCAGGCCGGGAGCATTCATGGAAATCTTCAATACCGACTCACACATCGATTTTATGGGCAAGCGCCAGCTTGTCGCCATCCTGCTTGCCCTGGTGATCCTCGCCTGTGTGGGATCGCTGATCCTGAACGGGCTGACGCTGGGCCTGGACTTTACCGGCGGTACCCTGATCGAGGTCAATTACGCGGAGGCCGCCGAGCTCGGAACGGTCCGTGACGCCCTGCAGCAGGCCGGCTTTACTGGCGCCGTGGTGCAGAGTTACGGCTCACCGCATGACTTGATGGTGCGTATCGCACCGCGCGCCGGCGATGCGAAGATGGACAGTGCGCAACTCAGTACCCGCGTGCTGGACATATTGCAGCACGCCACTACCGGCAAGGTGGAGATGCGCCGGGTGGAATTCGTGGGCTCACAGGTCGGCAGCGAACTGGTCGAGAAGAGCGGCCTTGCCATGCTGTTTGCCCTGATCGGAATCCTGATCTATGTCGCGGTACGCTTCGAGTGGCGGTTTTCGCTGGGTGCGGTGCTGGCTACCGTGCATGACACCATTTTCACACTGGGATTTTTTTCGCTGTTCCACATCGAGTTCGACCTGACCGTGCTGGCGGCGGTACTGGCAGTGATCGGTTACTCCCTGAACGATACCATCGTGGTATTTGACCGCATCCGCGAGAATTTCCGGCGTATGCGCACGGGCAGCGTGACCGATGTGATGAATGCGTCGATCAACCAGACCCTGTCACGTACCATCATGACCAGTCTTACCACCATGCTGGTGGTGGTCGCCCTGTTCTTCCTGGGCGGACAGGTCGTGCATGGCTTTGCGCTGGCGCTGATTGTCGGCATCCTGATCGGCACCATTTCCTCGATTTACGTCGCCAGTCCGCTGGCCATGTGGCTGGGCGTGACCCGCGCCAACATGATCCCGGTAAAACGCACGCAAACCGAAGGCTGAACGGCTGCGGCCGCACCCTCCCGTCCGGCAACATCCGCCGGGTCAGTCCTCCTCGACGTCGCCGGTGTCGATGCTGTCCAGGCTGTGCAGTTTGTCGGCGGGTTCCTTGCCGAACAGCACCTTGCCCAGGCTCCAGCTGAAGATTGTGACCACGAATCCCACCGACAGGATCATGGTGATCCAGCCACCGATCGTCATGGCATGCCTCCGTCGTTGCGCGTGGCGGCCTGCGCGTTCCAGCGCCGGCCGGCCTGTGCGATGAGAATCAGGAAGAACGTGATAATGACTCCGATCAGGCCGACACTCAGTCGTGCCACGTCGCTGGGATGGTCGCCGACCAGGTCACTGACGTAACCGGTCGGCGTGAACGCGCCGGTGCCGGGATTCCAGCCGAATACATTGAACAGCACGAACAGCGCGAAGATCGTGATCAGGTAGAGCGGTGACAGGTAGCGCATGATGAACCGGAAGAAGCGCGGTATCCGGATGTCGGCACCCTTGTGCGCCTCTTCCCAGCCGCGCTCGATCCCCATTATCCAGCCGAAATAGAAGATGATGGCGGTGGCCATGATGAAGATACAGACGGTGCCGACCCAGAAGTCGATGGTATCGAGCGCCTTGATGTCCTTGCTGAAATACACCACGAACAGGCAGCCGATCGATGTCAGCAGGCCAAGCAGGGCAACCGCCTGCTTGCGGTTCAGCCCCAGCCCTTCCTCGAGGAAGGCAATGCCCGGTTGCAGCATCGACAGCGAACTGGTGATGGCGGCCAGGAACAGCAGAAAGAAGAACATGCCCCCGAACAGCCAGCCCGCCGGCATCTGGGAAAACACCAGCGGCAACACCTGGAAACCGAGTCCGAAGGTGCCCTGGCCGGCAAGGCCCGCAGCGCCGAGAAATACGAAGGCGGCCGGCACGGTAATCATACCGCCCAGCGCGACCTCGCAGAATTCATTGGCCGATGAGGCGGTCAGGCCGCTCAGTACGATGTCGTCCCTGTCCGTCAGGTAACTGGCGTAGGTGATGATCACCCCGAACCCCACGGACAGCGAGAAGAAGATCTGGCCGGCGGCCGCGAGCCACAGCTCCGGGTTGCGCAGCTGTTCGCCGACGTTGCCCGGATTCCACATGAAGCCGAGGCCGTTGATCAGGCTCTGGTCCGGGAGGTCAGGATTCGGCGTACCCAGTGTCAGCACGCGCACCAGCACCACCAGCGCCAGCAGGATCAGCGCCGGCATCGCCCAGCGGCAGAAGAACTCGATGCCCCCGGAAAGGCCACGATAGATGATGATGAAATTCAGGGTAAACACCCCGACCAGGAACCAGATCACCTGGCCGCCTTCGGCGAGCAGGAACCCGTTTTCGTGCGCGCCGATGTAGCTGAGCCAGAATTCCTTGTACGCAGCGACATCACTGCCGAGGTTGAGCCGGTCGGTAAACAGGAAGTACCACGAATATCCGGCGACCCATGCCTCGATATAGACATAGTACATGTAGATGACGACCGGGATGATGACGCCGAGCACGCCGACGAACTTGCCGGCCGGGTGCCGGACCAGGGTATGGAAGATGCCCGGGCTCGAATGAAACCCGCGCTGCCCGGCGTACCGGCCCAGCGTCCACTCCGCCCAGCAGATGGAGATGCCGAGCACCAGCAGCGAGATGAAGTAGGCGATCATGAAGGCGCCACTACCGTATTTCGCGGCCAGGCCGGGGAAACGCAGGAAGTTGCCCAGGCCGACGGCACTGCCGGCAACGGCAAGGATCACGCCGATCCGGCTGGTCCAGGCTTCACGTACCATCGTCTTGCTCATGTCTTGAAATCCAGGTCAGGTGCAAGGGGAACTGCCAGCAGGGCAGAAGTCTGCCGGTGTGCAAATCCCGTGTCAAACCCGCCATCGATCGAAACCCGGACCATCGACGGCCGGTGGATTCGGTGCAAATATCCGGGTTATGCTTGCGCCCGCTGACCTGATCAGGGAGTGATTGCAGTCATGACCGTACTTTATCCGGACCTGTACATCGCAGCGATGGGCCGGTCCGGGAGCACGCTGATTGCCAACTGGCTGTCGGTGCCGGACCAGGGGCAGTACATCTTCGTGGAGCCGAATCTTGGCCAGGGCGTCAGCCCGTTACTGCGTACCCAGCTCGAACGCTTCAACCTGTCCGGCCCGTTTTTCGCCGGGGAGGCCACGCTGGCCGATTTCAATACACTGCTGGCGGGCCGGAAATGGGGCGTGAAGGAAGTGAAGGGCATGCTGCACGACCAGCTCGGTATTTCCATCCGGCCCCGGCGCGTGGTGATCACGGTGCGGGATATCGCCGAGGTCTATCTCAGCCTGGTGGAGAAACACCGTATCCAGGGTGTCGATGACCGTTTCGACCCGGAGTGGTCACGGCAGTACTGCCTGCGCGAGTCCGGTTATCTGCAGGCGTTGCATCGCGCACACCCGGAATACCACGTGGTCCGTTACCAGGACTTTGTCTGTCTGGAAGACTGCCGGGAGCGGCTGAAGGCGTACACCGGGTTCCGGGGTGGAGGAACGGTGGATTTCAACTTCGACCTGTACAACCGTTCCTACGAGTCGGGGTTTTTCGACGGCCGCATTGCCCTGCGTAACCAGGGGTACCGGACCATCGAAGACCGGGATCTGCAGGCCGCGCAGGAGGTGGCCGGGCAGTGCGCTGAATATCAGGACCGCTTCGGCTTCGCATGAGCCGGCCTGCCATGGAAAAAGCCCCGTCCAGCCTGGAAACGGCCATCCGCCTGGTCCGGCCGTACTGCGCAAACGCGGCACTGTTCCGCACTACACCGGGCAGCGATATCCGGTCTGGGGATGAACTGCCCGGGATCCTGCTGACGGACACGCCCCTGGCGGAAGAGCAGCTTGGCGCGTTACAGGATACGGGGGTGTTCCTGATCGTAACGGACCACGAACGGTCGTGTTTCGATGCCATGAAGCGGGGTCTGCAGCATTTCGCCACGCTGGGTGCAGTTGCGGCGGAGGAGCGGATCTGGATCGGCCGTGCCGGGCCGGTACCGGCATATCGCAGCGACAATGCGCCGGTCCTCATCAGTTACTACACCCGCGATACGGCCTACGAACAATCCGCCGCCGCCCTGCAGGAAAGTATCGAAGCCCTGGGTGACTATCCGTTCTACATCCTGGGGCTGGATGACAGCGGGATATGGGAGGTCAACTGCAGTATCAAGGCGATGTTCATCCTGAATGTGCTGACCGAGCTGGACCGCCCGGTGCTGTGGGTGGATGCCGATGCAAAGGTATTCCGGGAACCCGTGATCGACGATCACTTCGACTTCGCGGTGCACCGGTTCGACGGCTGGGAGTTTGCCAGCGGGACCGTCTATTTCAATACCACGGAGGCAGCGATCCGGCTGGCGCGCCGCTGGGTCGAACTGTGCCAGGAACAGCCATTGATCTGGGACCAGATCCTGCTGGACCGGGCCTGGTGCGAGGTGTCGGCGGAACACCCGCTGGTCACGGGCTGGCTGCCGGAAACCTACACCTTCATCTTTGACCGTGACCGTAGCGGGCTCGGCAGCGGTGCGCCGGTCATCGAACACTACCAGGCATCCCGCGCCGTGGCGTCGAAACGGCCCAAGCCGGTCATTCCCCCGCAGCTGCGCGCCGATCGCCTCGCGGCCCGGATCACCACCGGACTGTTCACCGATATCCGGTCCCGGCTCGTCCAGACGGCGCGCGGTCCGGTTCGCGCGTGGCCCGGTGTACTGCTGGACTTCGAGCGGCTGCTGCAGATCCGGCAGAACATCTGCCAGGAGCAGGGGCGGGCATTCCAGTTCATCCAGGTTGGTGCCATGGACGGAGTGCGATTCGATCCCATCCACGAATGGGTGCGCTCCGGCGCCTGGCAGGGGCTGCTGATCGAACCGCTGCCGGATATCTTCGAGGAGCTCAAAAAGAACTACGGCGCGCAGCCGGGCCTGCATTTCATCAACGCGGCGATCGATCGGGAGGCCGGGGAACGGCTGATGTACCGGATACCCAGGGATCATGTGGAGCAGGAACGGATCCCGGAATGGGCACTCGGGATATCGTCGTTCTACAACGACCGCAATGCACTCGGCGGCAAGCAGGTCGATGTTGCCACCCGTCAACTCATCGATGAGCTCGTGGTCAGCCAGACGGTGCGCTGCACCACGTTCGAGCATTTGCTGGACGAGTATGCGGTCAGTCACGTGGACCTGCTGCAGATCGATACGGAAGGCCACGACTGGGCCGTGCTGCAGTCCTTCCCGTTCGACCGGATCCGGCCGGTGCTGATCGGGTTTGAATACTACAACCTGCCGGATAGCGAATTCAGGGAGGCGCTGGCCCACCTGGAGCGCCTGGGCTATGCCTGCCGGATGGACCACAAGGACGTCACCGCGACCCTGTTGCGCTACCCGGCGTGATCCGGCGCCGGCGAAGGACATATGTCGTGCCGGCGGTGGACGCTGTATCCTATGAGGCGGTTGCAAACATGGAAAATCCCGGCATGTCTGAATCTGGTGCATTTATACGACTGTTCCGCCTGGTGTGTGCGTTACTGCTGGCGGTTACGTTCAGCCTGCCGGCCGCTGCGAGGGACGGGGCTCCTGCGACAGATCCAGCACAGGTCAAGAGCACCCTCGACGCGCTGAAATCGCTGATCGCGCTGCAGGCGTCCATGCGGGCCGACATGGACAAGTTGCATGGCCAGCTGGAGGCGGCGCAGAGTCCTACCGACAGGAGGGAACTCCAGGCCCAGCTCGACAAGATGGAAACCGACCTGCAGGCCACCACGCGTAACCTGAAGCAGATCGCGGCCGGGGCGGACATCGACAGCCTGCGCGTTACCCAGGAAAAGCCCTTCAACATCCAGGAGGAGATGTTTTCCCTGCTGCGCCCGGCGCTGCATGAAATCCGGGACATGACCCGCCACGTGCGGGAAAAGTCCGACCTGAAAGACCGCATCGCGTACTACGACACCAAGCTCCCGATCGCCGAACATGCGGTCGAGAATATCAACCGTCTGCTGCAGCAGACCGGCAACAAGATGCTGAAAAACAACCTGCAGGACGTGCTGGAGGAATGGAAGAAGCAGCTGACCTATATCCAGGGCGAACGCCAGTCCGCCGAGCTCCAGCTGGCCAAGCTCGAGCAGTCTGAAGAAACTCTCGCCCAGGCATCGCAGAGTTATCTGAAATCCTTCTTTCAGAAGCGTGGCCTGTACCTGGCCCAGGCATTGCTGGTGATGATTGCGATACTGCTGCTGTCACGCTTCTCTTACCGGGCCATGTTCCGCCTGATTCCCGGCTACCGTACCGAGCATCGCAGCTTCCGGTTGCGCCTGCTCGACCTGGTGCATCGCATGCTGACCACGGTACTGGTCATTGTCGGCCCGATGGTGGTGTTCTACCTGGGCGAGGACTGGGTATTGTTCAGTCTCGGCATCCTCATTCTGATCGGAGCCGGCCTGACGTTGCGTCACGCCTTGCCGCGCTACTGGCAACAGATCCAGCTGTTCCTCAATGTCGGCACGGTGCGGGAGGGCGAGCGTGTATACCTTGAAGGTTTGCCCTGGCTGGTGAAGCAGATCAATATCTTCAGTATCCTGGAAAATCCTGCTGCGGAGATCTGCCAGCGGGTGCGGATCGATAACCTGGTTGACCTCAAGTCACATCCGTTCCGCAAGGAGGACCCGTGGTTCCCCTGCAAGCGCGGTGACTGGGTCGTGCTCAGCGATGGAATCTGCGGCAAGGTGGTGGGTATCACGGCCGAGCTGGTAAATATCATCATGCGCGGCGGTGCAGTACAGACCTTCATGACCACAGACTTCCTCGCAAAGTCACCGGTCAACCTGTCACGTAATTTCCGTATCAGCTCGACAATTGGTATCAGCTATTCCCTGCAGGCGGGCAGTGTCGACGCCATTCCAGCGCAGTTGCGGACACATATTGCTGCCCGTATCGAGGAAGAGGGGCTGGGCCAGTACCTGCATAACCTCAAGGTTGAGTTCGAGCGAGCCAACAGTTCCTCGCTCGACCTGATGGTGTTGGCGGATTTCGATGGTGCGGTGGCGGATCAATATGCCCCGCTGGGGCGCAGTTTGCAGCGCTGGTGCGTCGAGGCCTGTACGAAGTACGGCTGGGAGATTCCATTTACCCAGTTGACCCTGCACCAGGCGGGCGGCCAAACGGTTGCACCAGCGCCCGGGTGAACCACGAATTCCTTGTACGGGTTGGGCAATTGCATTGAAAATCAGCCGTTTCTGGTTTACTCTTGCGCGCTGTTCAAACCCGGGTCCAACGGTATTCCGGGGTATGGGCCCGCTTATCCAGGGCTGGCAAGCGTTCCTGATAAATCCGGAGAGGTGTCCGAGTGGTTGACTCGCGGCGCAGCCGGGAGAACGCCGGAGTCCGCGGAGCGGACGAATCACGAGCACGCCAGCGTGCGACGGGATAAACCGGGGTGATGAACGAAAGGTAATTGCAGGTATTGAAAAATCCGGAGAGGTGTCCGAGTGGTTGAAGGAGCACGCCTGGAAAGTGTGTATACGTTAATAGCGTATCGAGGGTTCGAATCCCTCTCTCTCCGCCATCCATAAAGAAAGGGGCCACAGGCCCCTTTCTTTATGGAT
>CAZMAK010000087.1:0-9818 GCA_964564245.1 uncultured Ectothiorhodospiraceae bacterium
CCTGGTGGATATCACCTACACCATCGTCGACCCGCGGGTGCGCCTGTCATGATCAGACCGGTGATCCTGTGGACCGACGGGCTGGTATTCCTGCTCACCGCGCTGGTGCTGGTGTTCGCCTTCTACGCACGCAGCAGGCCGCATCTGCGCGAACCGTGGCGGCACGTGCTGCAGGGCCCGATCGCGGCCGCCAGTACCGTGGTGCTGCTGGCCTTTGTTTCGGTCGGCCTGCTGGATTCCCTGCATTTCCGGCTGCCGCTGCAGGATGCGGGTAACAGCGGCGAGACCCATTACGCGGTCGATGTGCTGAGCGTGCTGGATGTGCTGGCAGGACCGTTGCGGACCGATGAGGAGAAGACCTATTCGGCGCCGTTCGCCACCCGCCTGTATGCAAAGGAAAGCATCGAGCTGCCCGACGGCCGTACGGTGCGCGATTACCCGCCGCTGGTCTACGGCGGCCGGCACCTGCGGGAGTCCCATCTCGGCCGGACACGGGACATCCTGCAGCGCGGTGCCCGGGCCCTGGCCGAGGCCCTGTTGACCGGTGTGCTGCTGTGGCTGGTCAGCGCACACCTGCTGGCGCGCCGTCACGGTACCACGGCCGGCACCATGCTGCGCCGGATTGCCACCGGTGACGCCGGCCTGCCATGGCGCACCGTGCTGGCGACCCTGTCGCTGCTGATCCTGCTGTTGCTGCTGGCCGTGCACCTGGCCACCGTCTACCACGTGCTGGGCACCGACAAGGTCGGCAAGGACGTGCTCTACCTGTCGTTGAAGAGTATCCGTACCGGGCTGCTGATCGGCACCCTGACCACGCTGGTGATGCTGCCGTTCGCGATCTTCATGGGCATCATCGCGGGTTACGCGCGCGGCTGGATCGACGACGTGGTGCAGTACATCTACACCACCCTCAATTCCATTCCCCACGTGCTGCTGATTGCCGCCGCCATCCTGATGCTGCAGGTCTACATCAACAGCCACCCGGACCTGTTCGAGACCACGGTGGAGCGCGCCGACATCCGCCTGCTGTTCCTGTGTATCATCCTCGGCGTGACCAGCTGGACCGGGCTGTGCCGGCTGCTGCGCGGGGAATCGCTGAAGCTGCGCGAATCCGAGTACATCCAGGCGGCGGTTTCCTTCGGGGTGCCGCATGTGCGCATCATCACGCGCCACATCCTGCCCAATGTCATGCACATCGTGCTGATCACGGTGGTGCTGGATTTCAGCGGACTGGTGCTGGCCGAGGCGGTGCTGTCCTACGTCGGGGTCGGTGTCGACCCGACCATGAACAGCTGGGGCAACATGATCAACGGCGCACGGCTGGAGATGGCGCGCGAGCCGGTGGTGTGGTGGTCGCTGCTGTCCGCCTTCCTGTTCATGTTCACCCTGGTACTGGCGGCCAACCTGTTTTCCGACGCGGTGCGCGATGCCTTTGACCCGCGCACCCGGGACCGATGAGATGAACAAGCCACGATCACCACTGCTACGGGTCGAGAACCTCGGCGTACAGCTGGGACATGGCAGCCATGCCATCCGCCCGGTGGACGGCGTCAGTTTCAGCATTCGCCACGGCGAGACCTTTGCGCTGCTGGGTGAGTCCGGTTGCGGCAAGTCCATGACCGCGCTGTCCATCCTGCGCCTGCTGCCGCAGCCGACCGGCCGCATCACCGGCGGACGCGTGTGGCTGGGTGATGAGGACATCACCGCCTTGCCCGAGTCCGGCATGCGTCACGTGCGCGGGCGGCGCATCGCCATGATCTTCCAGGAACCGATGACCTCGCTCAACCCGGTACTGACGGCAGGCGACCAGATCGCCGAGGTATTGCGCCAGCATCACGGGCTGAAAGGACGTGCCGCCGCCACCCGCGTGCTGGAACTGCTCGATGCCGTCGGCATCCCCGACACGCACCGCCGCCGTGGCGAATATCCGCACCAGCTCTCCGGCGGCATGAAACAGCGCATCATGATTGCCATGGCGCTGGCCGGTGAGCCGGACCTGCTGATTGCCGACGAGCCGACCACTGCACTGGACGTCACCATCCAGTCGCAGGTGCTGGAACTGCTGCAGCAGCTGCAGCAGGACACCGGCATGGCGATCCTGCTGATCACCCATGATCTCGGTATCGTCGCCGGCATGGCCGACCGGGTGGCGGTCATGTACGCGGGACAACTGGTGGAAGAGGCGGATCGCGCCGGTTTTTACCGCGATCCGCGCCATCCCTACAGCCGCAAGCTGTTCGAGTCACTGCCGGACGTCCGCAAGCGCAGCCAGGCGCTGGCCACCATTCCGGGCACGGTACCGCCACTCAACCGGGTGTTCACCGGCTGCCGCTTTACCGAGCGTTGTGAGGTCGGCTGGGAATATTGTCGTGACCATGTGCCGGACTGGAATCCGGCGGCGACCGGAGGGCACGCGCGTTGCCACCGCGAGGCCACGGGCCTGGATATTCCGCCGCTGCCGGCCGCACAAGCCGCCAGACCGGCTGCAGCCGTCGTACAGCAGGACGGCCGGGCCCTGCTGGAGGTGGATGACCTGCAGGTGCATTTCCCCATCCACAAGGGCGTGTTCCGGCGCGTGGCCGGTCACGTCTACGCCGTGGACGGTGTCTCGCTGCAGATTCCGCGCGGCAGTACACTGGCGCTGGTCGGCGAATCCGGATGCGGCAAGACCACGGTCGGCAAGGGAATCCTGCAACTGATCCGCCCCACGGCGGGCCGCGTGCGTTTTGACGACACGGAGCTGACCCGGCTTGACGGCGGCGAGCTGCGCCGCCTGCGCGCAAGGTTCCAGTTCATCTTCCAGGATCCGTATTCCTCGATGAATCCGCGCATGATGGTGGGCGATATCGTCGAGGAGGGCATGATCGCCCAGGGCATCGGCGGTAACCGGACACAGCGCCGGGCACGGGTGGCGCAGCTGTTTGCACAGGTGGGACTGTCGGCTCGCCACATCGCGCGTTATCCGCACGAGTTCTCCGGTGGCCAGCGCCAGCGCATCTGCATCGCGCGCGCACTTGCGGTCGATCCGCAACTGGTGATCTGCGACGAGCCGACCAGCGCGCTGGATGTCTCGGTACAGGCACAGATCCTGAACCTCCTGAAGGATCTGCAGAACACGCTGGGCCTGTCCTACCTGTTCATCACGCACAACCTGTCCGTGGTGTCCTACCTGGCCGACCGGGTCGCGGTGATGTATCTCGGCCGTATCGTCGAGGAGGGCCCGGTCGGCGCGATCCTCGATCACCCGCAGCACCCCTACACCCGCGCGCTGCTCTCGGCGGTGCCGCAGGTCGATGCGGACTCCGGGCGCGAGATCATCCGCCTGAGCGGCGACCTGCCATCGCCGGCCAGTCCACCGGGCGGGTGCCATTTCCACCCGCGCTGTGCACAGGCCATGCCGCACTGCCGGCAGAGCTACCCGCCTGTGTACGGACCCGCGCAGCATACGGTGCGTTGTTTCCTGTATGCCGACGGAGATAATAATTAGTAATTAAACAAAATGTTACGCGGTATTATTGATATCTTGCAACAAGCAGGTCGCCCCGCCGTGTCGCTGCCTGCCGGTTCGACGGAACACGCGCTGGCGGTCCCGGATTCCTTGCCTGGAGTTTGCGCGATGATGCTAGAATCACGCCCTGTTTTTTGCCCACCCATCCGAATGTAACAAGAGGCCAGCAATGACCATCCAGTCCTTTCATCCCCCCGTTCGCACCCTGATGGGTCCGGGCCCGTCCACCGTCAACCCGCGCATCCTCGAGGCCATGTCACGGCCGACACTGGGCCACCTGGACCCGGTATTCGTCACCATGATGGACGAGATGAAGGTCCTGCTGCGGTACGCCTTCTGTACCAATAACGAGCTCACCATGCCGGTGTCCGCACCGGGTTCCGCTGGCATGGAGATGTGTTTTGTCAACCTGGTCGAACCGGGCGACAAGGTGATCGTGTGCCAGAACGGCGTCTTCGGCGGCCGCATGAAGGAAAACGTCGAGCGCTGCGGCGGTACCGCGGTGATGGTCGAAGACACCTGGGGCACCGCCGTGGACCCGGACAAGGTGCGTGACGCCCTGCAGGCAAACCCGGATGCCAAAGTGGTCGCCTTCGTGCATGCCGAGACATCCACCGGCGCCATCTCCGATGCCAGGACCATCGCCAGGCTGGCGCACGAGCACGACTGCCTGGTGATTGCCGATACGGTGACCTCGCTGGGTGGTTCGCCGTTGCTGGTCGACGAGTGGGAACTCGATGCCGTGTATTCCGGCACCCAGAAGTGCCTGTCCTGTGTGCCGGGTCTGTCGCCGGTCACCTTCAGCAAGAAGGCGATCGAGCATGTCACTTCTCGCAAGAGCAAGGTACAGAGCTGGTTCCTCGACCTGAACCTGATCCTCGGCTACTGGGGTGGCGGCAGCAAGCGTGCCTACCATCACACCGCGCCGGTCAACACCCTGTATGGCCTGCACGAGGCGCTGGTGATCCTGCAGGATGAGGGGCTGGAGAATGCCTGGGCGCGCCACCGCCGGAATCACGATGCCCTGCGTGCCGGGTTCGAGGCGATGGGCCTGCAGTTCGTGGTGCCGGACGGGCAACGGCTGCCGCAGCTGAACGCGGTATCCATTCCGGACGGGGTCGACGAGGCTGCGGTTCGCAGTGCCCTGCTGAAGGAATACAACCTGGAAATCGGCGCCGGCCTGGGCGCGATGGCCGGCAAGATCTGGCGCGTGGGCCTGATGGGTTATGCCAGCAGCGAGACCAACGTGCTGTTCTGCCTGGGTGCGCTGGATGCCGTGCTCAGCGGCATGAAGGCGCCGATCCGCTCCGGCGTGGCGGTCGATGCGGCACGTGCGGTGTACCGGTAAGCCTTCGCCGCCAGGGCGGCTCCTGCGACCCGGGACGTCACCCGGCAGGAGCCTGCCTGCAGGCGATCGTTACTTTTCCCCGGCCTTGTCGAACAATTTTTCGTATTCCCCGTACCCTTCCTCCACCAGCTTGTCACGCGGGATAAATCGCAACGAGGCCGAGTTGATGCAGTAACGCAGGCCGGTCGGTTTCGGGCCGTCGGTGAATACGTGGCCGAGGTGGGAGCCGGCGATACGGCTCTTCAGCTCGGTGCGTCGCATGAAGAAATGCGTGTCGCTGTGTTCCACCAGCGCATCCGCGCTGATCGGACGGGTGAAGCTCGGCCAGCCGGTGCCGGACCTGAACTTGTCGGTGGAGCTGAACAGCGGTTCACCGGACACGATATCGACGTAGATGCCGTCCTGCTTGTTGTCCCAGTATTCATTCTGGAACGCGGGTTCGGTTGCCTCGTGTTGCGTGACTTCATACTGCAGCGGGGTCAGTCGCCGTTTGAGTGTCTTGTCGTCCGGGACCTGGTAGCGGCTGTCACCGGACGCGACGTGCCGGTCCGCAGCAGCGGCCGGGGCGGGACCGGCAGGTGCTGCGGCCCGCGCGGGCAGCCAGAAACGACCCGCGACAAATACGGCCACCAGCACGACCAGGACCGGTACTATCAGGCTTCGCATGGTTTCTCTCCTGCACGGCACCAGGCCGGCACTGATTGGGACAAGCCACCCGCTGGAATGGTTCAAAGTCCTGCCGGGTTACGATTCCTCCGAAGAATCCGCTTCGAACGGGTAGGGCAACCGGAGCAGTCTGAACGCCGGCCCGGTGGGGCTGCCCAGGAAGGCGTCGGCCGCGTCGGCCGAGGCGATCTGCAGGACCGCCAGCGCCAGCTGCCCACCATCCGGATGCGGCTGTGCATCCACGATGCGGCCGACCGGCTGGCTGTCGTCCTGCCCGGAGTACAGTTCGGCACCGGGTGACACCGGTGCATCCCGGGCTATCTGCCCGACGTACATGCGCCGTTTCAGCGTACCGAGGTATTGCATGCGTGCCACGATCTCCTGTCCGGGATAACAGCCTTTTCTGAAACTGACCCCGTCGACCAGTTGCAGGTTGACCATCTGTGGCACGAACCGTTCGCGGGTGGCCGCGTACACGGACGGCAGGCCGGCCAGAATCTCCAGCAGGCGCCAGACCGGTTCGCCGACCGGGGCGCCGCGCACGTTCAGTGCATCCCAGCAATGCCGGGCCGCCTGCAGGGATCTCGCGTAGAGCTCGAAGCGCGGCAGGACGCCGGGTACCCGCAGCACGCTGTAGTCACCCTGGTGTGCAACCGCGTTGACCGTGCCGGGGCATGTACCCAGCGCAGCCTGCAGCTCGGATGGTGCAGCCTCGCCGCTGACACCGATGCGCAGGAAGTTGTCGCTCACGTCTTCGAGCGTGACCTGGGCACGCAGGACATACATGCGCAATCGCTGCAGCACGGGTTCCAGCGTATCGGCCGGCAGGCGCAGGTAATAGCTGTCGTCAGTACGAAAGATCCGCATCAGGCCCAGCATGCGGCCCTTGGGTGTACAGAAGGCACTCAGCTGGCTGCCCCGGACATCGAGCTTGCGGATATCATTGCTGAGCTGGGACTGCAGGAAGTCCGCCGCATCGGTGCCATGCACGGCGATCACGCCCTGGTATTCCAGGTCGGTAAACACCATGCCGCCCAGCGCGGCCTGCTGTTCGCGCTCCGGATTGCCGAAATGGGTTACCCGGCCGTCGTCGAGTTCCGCACCGGCATCCACGAGGAATGCCTTCCAGTCACTTTTCATGCAAGCTCCCGCGTCCTGTCGCCGCAAATTCTATTCCATGCACCGGGCGCTGTCAGTATCCGGCGGCCACGCCGGATTGACTGGTTTTCGGGCAACAGCAATGGTATAAAACCGGCTGGCAGAAGATCATGAACGCATGACGACACGGCGATCCGCTCCAGTCTATCTCAATCTTTTCCGGATTCAGTTTCCGGTTGGCGCCCTCACCTCGATTGGCCATCGAATCTCCGGTGTGTTGCTGTTTCTTGCCTTCCCCTGGCTGATCTACCTGTTTGATCTCTCGCTGCGGGATGCCGCCGGTTTCCGGCACGCCGGCATGCTGCTGCAATCCGGTGCACTCCGGCTGGCCTCCGTGCCGGTTGCCTGGTCGCTGTTTCACCATCTGTTTTCCGGTATCCGTTTCCTGCTGATCGACATCGAGGCCGGCGTAGAGCTGCGCCAGGCGCGCGCCAGCGCCTGGCTGGTCAACGCAGCCGGCATGCTGGCCACGCTGCTGTATGTGGCCTGCATCCGATGAGTAACCCGGTCGACGGCCTGCGGACCTGGCTGCTGCAACGCGTCAGCGCGGTCTATCTGGCAGTCTACCTCGTCTGTATCCCGGTTGTTTTCTGGTTGCGCCCGGTCGCGGACTATACGGCATGGCGCGCACGCTTCGCCGACCCGGTGATGGCGATTGCCAGCGCCGGTTTCATCCTCGCCGTGCTGGTCCACGGCTGGGTGGGGCTGCGCAACGTGATCCTGGATTACGTTCATCCGATCGGCCTGCGCCTGCTGATCCTGGTCCTGGTTGCCTTTCTGCTGATCGGCTGCGGCTTCTGGGGCATGCGTGTCCTGATACTTGCCAGCGGCATGGCATGACGATCCCGCGCCGGCAATTCGATGCGCTGATTCTGGGTGCCGGCGGCGGCGGACTGCGCGCGGCGCTGCAGCTGGCCGCCGCCGATGCGCACGTGGCCGTGGTGTCCAAGGTCTTTCCCACCCGTTCCCACACCGTGGCGGCGCAGGGCGGCGTCAATGCCGCACTGGCCAATGTCAGCCCGGACAACTGGCACTGGCACATGTTCGACACCGTCAAGGGCAGCGATTACCTCGGTGACCAGGATGCCATCGAGTACATGTGCCGCGCCGCACCGCGTGCGGTCTACGAACTCGAGCATTTCGGCGTCCCGTTCTCGCGGCTCGACAACGGCACCATCTACCAGCGCCAGTTCGGCGGCCAGAGCATGAACTTCGGCGGTGAACAGGCGGCCCGTACCTGTGCCGCAGCGGACCGTACCGGGCATGCCATCCTGCAGGCACTCTATCAGCAGAACATCCGTGCCCGCACCCATTTTTTCGACGAATATTTCGCCGTCGACCTGCTGGTCGACCGCGAGGGATTCATCCTCGGCGCGCTGGTGCTGGACATCGCCACTGGCGAAAAGCTGGTAGTCGAGGCACGCACCACGCTGCTTGCGACCGGTGGCGCGGGACAGATCTTCCGTACCAACACCAACGCGCTGATCAACACCGGTGACGGCATGGCCATGGCACTGCGTGCGGGTGTGCCCCTGCAGGACATGGAATTCTTCCAGTTTCATCCGACCGGCATTGCCGGCAAGGGCATGCTGCTGAGCGAGGGTGCGCGCGGAGAGGGCGGTTATCTCGTCAACAGCGAGGGTGAGCGTTTCATGGAACGGTACGCACCGCATGCGAAAGACCTGGCCAGCCGCGACGTGGTCAGCCGTGCGATCGTGACCGAGGTGCGCGAGGGTCGGGGTTGTGGCCCGAACCGCGACCACGTGCTGCTGCAGATGCACCACCTCGACGGCGAGATTATCAAAAAACGCCTGCCCGCCATCCGTGACATGGCGCTGACCTTCGCCGGCGTGGACATGTGCGTGGCGCCGGTGCCGGTGTTTCCGACTGCGCATTACACCATGGGCGGTATCCCGACCAACCGCCACGGCGAGGTGGTGGCGCCGATCGATCACGGCCCGGAAGAACCGTTGCCGGGCCTGTACGCCGCCGGCGAGTGTGCCTGTGTGTCAGTGCACGGCGGCAACCGGCTGGGCGGCAATTCCCTGCTGGACATCATCGTGTTCGGCCGTGCCGCCGGCAATCGCATCATCGAGTATCTCGGCGAGAACCGCTATCACCGCCCGCTGCCCGATGCGGCGCTGGAACCGGCGCTGACCCGCCTGGCGCGCTGGGAACAGCGTGGCGAGGGGGAATCCGTCGATGCCTTGCGCCAGCAGCTGACCCGGACCATGGAAGAACACTGTGGCGTGTTCCGCACCGAAGACGTTCTAATGGAAGGTGTGAACAGGGTGCTGGCACTGAAAGAACGTCTGGCGGGTGTGCGCTTGCGTGACCACAGCCTGCAGTTCAACACGGCACGTATCGAGGCGCTGGAGCTGGAAAACCTGATGGAAGTCGCGATTGCCACCATCATGTCGGCGCAGCAACGTCGCGAGAGCCGCGGCGCGCACTCGCGCATCGACTATCCGGAACGCGACGACGTCAACTGGCTGCGCCACAGCCTGTATCACCGCCAGGGCAACAAGATCGACTACAAGCCGGTGCGCACGAAGCCGTTGACGGTGGAGGCCTTTCCGCCGAAACCCCGTGTCTATTGAGGGAGCACGCCGCACGACATGAAGATTTCCATCTATCGCTACGACCCGGAATCCGGGGCCGCACCCCGGATGCAGGACTTCGAGCTGGATGAACAGTCCCTGAGCCGCGAACTGATGCTGCTGGATGCCCTGCTGCTGCTCAAGGCACAGGACGAGACCCTGACCTTCCGGCGCTCCTGCGGGGAGGGGGTGTGCGGTTCCGACGGCATGAACGTCAACGGCCGCAACCTGCTGGCCTGCATCACGCCACTGTTTTCACTGAAGACGCCCGTCGAAATCCGCCCCATGCCCGGGCTGCCGGTCATCCGTGACCTGGTGGTCGACATGACGCAGTTCTACCGCCAGTACCGCGCGGTCGACCCGTACCTGGTCAACAAGGATCCGGAGCCGGAAGTGGAACGCCTGCAGTCGCCGGCGGACCGGGAAAAACTCGACGGCCTGTACGAGTGCATCCTGTGCGGCTGCTGCTCGACCTCGTGTCCGTCGTTCTGGTGGAACCCGGACAAGTTCCTGGGACCGGCGGCACTGCTGCAGTCCT
>CAZMAK010000088.1:0-9796 GCA_964564245.1 uncultured Ectothiorhodospiraceae bacterium
TGATCCTGGTGCTGGTCGGCCTGGCAACCCTGAAGATTCGTTGATGGCGGTCGCGACGGCAATCATGGCAGAGCAGTTCGACAACACGCGCAGGACGCTGGTGGTCGGTCTCGGCGAGACCGGACTGTCCGTGGTGCGCTACCTGACGCGGCGCGGTGTGCCGGTCGCCGTGGTCGACAGCCGTGCACAGCCGCCGGCACTGCAGCGCCTGTACGACGAACACATTGCGGACGTGGCACTGTTCCTCGGCGGCTTCAGCGACGAGGCCTTTGCACGTGCCGAGCAGCTGGTGGTCAGCCCGGGCGTGTCACTGGCGGAACCGCAGATCACCGCGGCCCGCGCGCGCGGCGTGCCGGTGATCGGCGATGTCGAACTGTTTGTCCGGGCGGCGCTGGCCCCGGTAATCGCGGTGACCGGTTCGAACGGCAAGAGTACGGTGGTCACCCTGCTGGGCGCCATGGCGCGCCGCGCGGGCCGGGACGCGCGCATCGGTGGCAACCTGGGCACGCCGGCGCTCGACCTGCTGGCCGCGCCGGAACCCGACCTGTATGTACTGGAGCTGTCCAGCTTCCAGCTGGAAACGGTGCAGAGCCTGCGTCCGCGCGCGGCCGTGGTGCTGAATATCAGCGAGGATCACATGGATCGCTACGACTCGCTGTCCAGCTATGCCGCCACCAAGCAGGTGATCTATCACCATGCCGCCATCCAGGTCGTCAACGGCGATGATCCCGTGGCGGCCGGCCTGGCCGATCCGTCCCGGCCGCAGGTGGTGTACCGTTCGACCGCGCCGGGGCCGCAGGAATACGGGCTGCAGGCGTTCGAGGGCGGGACCTGGCTGGCGCGCGGTGAGCAGCGCCTGTTGCCGGTCAGTGCGATCCGGCTGTCCGGACGCCACAACCACACCAACGCGCTGGCCGCGCTTGCACTGGGCGACGCCGCCGGGTTGCCGCTCGACACCATGCTGGAAGCATTGACCGAGTTCCAGGGCCTGCCGCATCGCATGCAGTGGGTCGCCGAACACGACGGCGTGCGCTGGTACAACGATTCCAAGGGGACCAACGTAGGCGCCACGCTGGCGGCGATCGCCGGTGTTGACGGCCCGGTGGTGCTGATTGCCGGTGGAGACGGCAAGGGCCAGGACTTCACGCCGCTGGCGAGCGCGCTGGCCGGCAAGGGACGTGGCGCGGTGCTGATCGGACGTGACGCACAACACCTTGCGCAGGTGCTCGGTTCGGCGCTGCCGGTGCAGTATGCGCAGGACCTGCACGAGGCGGTGCAGCGTGCCGCCGCAATGGCGATTGCGGGCGATAGCGTGCTGCTGTCGCCGGCCTGCGCGAGTACCGACATGTTTCGCAACTATGTCGAGCGCGGCGAGACCTTTACCCGTACGGTGCTGGAGGCGGTTGGCTGATGGCGGCGCAGGGAATACAGGCGCGGTTGCTGGGTGAGGGGCGGGTACGGTTGCCACGCGTGGATTACGTGTTGCTGAACGCCGCCATTGCCCTGGGCGTGCTCGGCCTGGTGATGGTGGCGTCGGCATCGATCACCATCGCCGACCGCGAGCTGGGCCAGCCGTTCTATTACGCCCTGCGCCAGGCGATATTCCTGGGCGCGGGGGTCGGTCTGGGCGTGGCGCTGTTCCGCGTGCGCCTGGTGCTGCTGGACCGGCTTGGCATGACGCTGCTGCTGCTGACATTCCTGCTGTTGTTGCTGGTGCTGGTACCCGGGGTGGGCATCGAGGTCAACGGCGCCTCGCGCTGGCTCAATGGCGGCCTGTTCCGCCTGCAGGTGTCCGAGCCGGCCAAGCTGTTCTTCGTGATCTACCTGGCCAGTTACCTGTCACGCCACACGGACACCGTGCGCACCCGCCTGTCCGGGTTCCTGAAACCGCTTGGCCTGCTGGTGCTGATCGCCGTGCTGTTGCTGGCCGAACCGGACTTCGGATCCACCGTGGTGCTGGCGGTCACGGTGATGGGGATGATGTTCATGGCCGGTGTGCGGCTGGTGCACTTTTCCGGGATGGTGGCCGCGGGCGGCCTGGCCATGGGCGGGCTGGCACTGTCGTCGTCGTACCGGCTGGTACGCCTGAAGACCTTTCTCGATCCCTGGGAACACCCGTTCGATACCGGCTATCAGCTCACCCAGTCGCTGATGGCGATCGGGCGCGGCGAGTGGTTCGGTGTCGGCCTGGGCAGCAGCATACAGAAACTGTTTTACCTGCCGGAGGCGCACACCGATTTCGTGTTCGCCGTGACGGCCGAGGAACTCGGACTGTTCGGCGTGTGCGTGATCATCGCGCTCTACAGCACCATCGTGTGGCGCGCGTTTCGCATCGCCGCGCAGGCCGCGCGCGCCGGCAACCCGTTTGCCACCTCGCTTGCCTACGGCATCGGGATCTGGTTCGGCCTGCAGAGCTTTATCAACATCGGCGTCAACATGGGGCTGTTGCCGACCAAGGGACTGACACTGCCGCTGATGAGCTACGGCGGGTCCAGCGTGATCGTGATGTGCATGGCGCTGGCGTTGCTGCTGCGCATCGATCACGAAACCTGCTGCACGGCGGAGACCCTGCCGGCCAGCGGTACCGCGGCGGCGAAACGCCGGAGGGCAGGCGCATGACCGGTGTCACGGCCCCGCCCCGTCGTCCGGTGCTGATCATGGCCGGTGGTACCGGTGGCCACGTGTTCCCGGCGCTGGCCGTGGCGGAAGAGCTGACCGCCCGCGGCGTCGCGGTCTCCTGGCTCGGCACGCGTCGCGGGCTGGAGGCACGCGTGGTGCCGGCGGCCGGGTATCCGCTGGAGACGGTGCGCGTCAGCGGCCTGCGCGGGCGCGGCCTGCTGCGCCTGCTGGCCGCGCCGGCGATGCTGACGCTGGCCCTGTGGCAGGCCCTGCGCATCGAATTGCGGTTGCGGCCACGCGCGGTGCTGGGCATGGGTGGCTTTGCCTCCGGCCCCGGCGGCCTGGTGGCCTGGCTGCTGCGTTATCCGTTACTGGTACATGAGCAGAATTCCGTGGCCGGAACCACCAATCGCTGGCTGGCGCCGCTGGCGCGTACCGTGATGGTGGCATTCCCCGGTGCGCTGGCCGCGCAATACCATCCGCAGCACACCGGTAATCCGGTGCGTGGCGCGATCCTGAAACTGACGCCCCCGGCGGAGCGTTACGCCGGCCGCACGGGTGCGCTGCGGGTGCTGGTGGTCGGCGGCAGCCTGGGTGCGCACGCACTCAATTGCGTGGTACCGGAGGCAATGGCACGGCTGGCCGGGGCACCCGAGCTTTACCACCAGACCGGGCAGCAGGATGCCGAGCCGGTGCGCGCCGCCTATGCTGCGGCCGGGATCCAGGCGCGCGTCGAGCCGTTCATCGAGGACATGGCGGCCGCGTATGCCTGGGCCGACCTGGTGATCTGCCGTTCCGGCGCGTTGACGGTGGCCGAGCTGGCCGTGGCCGGTGTCGCCGCGGTACTGGTGCCGTTCCCGTACGCCACCGACGACCACCAGACCGGCAATGCCCGTTTCCTCGCGGATGCCGGCGCCGCCTTCCTGGTGCCGCAGGCGCAGCTCGATGCGGACGGGCTGGCGACCCTGTTGCAGGATGTTACCGGCCAGCGTGCCATGTTGCAGGAGATGGCGCTGCGCGCCCATGCCCTGGCGATGCCGGACGCGGCGCGCCGCGTCGCCGAACTGTGCCTGCAGGCCGCAGGCGGGGAGGCGCACGCATGACCCCGGCACTGCACCCGACCCACGTCACCCAGCCGCATGGCATGGGGCGGGTACGGCATGTCCATTTCATCGGGATCGGCGGGGCCGGCATGAGCGGCATTGCCGAGGTCCTGCATAACCTCGGTTACACGATCAGTGGCTCCGATGCGAAAGAAAGCGCAGTCACGCGCCGGCTGGCGGCCAAGGGCATCCGGGTCTCGATCGGGCATGCCGCCGCACAGGTCGAGGGCAGTGACGCCGTGGTGGTGTCGACCGCGATTGTTGCGGACAACCCGGAACTGGACGCGGCGCGCAACCTGCGCATCCCGGTGGTGCCGCGCGCCGAGATGCTTGCCGAACTGATGCGCTTCCGCTACGGCATCGGTATCGCCGGTACCCACGGCAAGACCACGACCACCAGCCTGATCGCCAGCCTGCTGGCGGTAGCCGGGCTGGACCCGACCTTTGTCATCGGCGGGCTGTTGAACAGCGCCGCAAGCAATGCACAGCTGGGCAGCGGCCATTACCTGGTGGCCGAGGCCGATGAAAGCGACGCCTCGTTCCTGTACCTGCAGCCCTCGATGGCCGTGGTCACCAACATCGACGCCGACCACCTGTCCACCTATGGCGGCGACTTTGCACGACTGCGCCAGACCTTCATCGATTTCCTGCACCACCTGCCGTTCTACGGGCTGGCCGTGCTGTGCATCGACGACCCCGAGGTGGAAGGGATCCTTGCCGAGGTTACACGGCCGGTGATCAGCTACGGCTTCTCCGCCACGGCCGATGTACGCGCCAGCGGGCTCCGGCAGGCCGGTGCCCGGACTCACTTCGAGGTGCATCGCCCCGATCATGACACCACGCTGGCGGTTACCCTCAACCTGCCCGGGCGTCACAACGCACTGAACGCACTGGCCGCCATTGCCGTGGCCACCGAACTGGGGGTGGCCGATGCCGATATCCAGCGCGCACTGGCCGGCTTCCAGGGCATCGGCCGGCGCTTCCAGATGGCGGGCGAGATCAACACGCCGGCCGGCCCGGTCCTGCTGGTCGACGACTACGGCCATCACCCGCGGGAACTGGTGCCGACCATGGCCGCTGCCCGCGCCGGCTGGCCGGAGCGCCGCCTGGTGGTGGTGTTCCAGCCGCATCGCTACACCCGTACCCGTGACCTGTTCGACGACTTTGTCGAGGTGCTGTCCGGCGCCGATGTGCTGGTGCTGTGCGAGGTGTATGCCGCCGGCGAGGCGCCGATCGCCGGTGCGGACGGGCGTGCGCTGGCCCGTGGTATCCGTGCACGCGGACAGGTGGACCCGGTGTTTGTCGAGGACCTCGCCCGGCTGCCGTCGGTACTGCATGACCTGCTCGAGGAGGGCGACCTGTTGCTGACCATGGGGGCGGGTGACATCGGCGCCGCCTCGCAACGGCTGATCACCGAGCTTGCGGTGGAGCAGGGCGGATGATGACGGCCCCGCAAATACAGGGACTGCGCGGCGAGCTGCGCCATGACGAACCGATGGATCGTCATACCAGCTGGCGCGCCGGCGGGCGGGCACGGCATTTCTATATCCCTGCCGACCTCGATGACCTGAGTGCATTCCTGCGCCAGCTCGACCGTAACGAGCCGCTGCTATGGGTCGGTCTGGGCAGCAACCTGCTGGTGCGTGACGGCGGTTTCCCCGGCACCGTGTTGCTGCTGCTGGGTGCGCTGACCGGGCTGGAATGGCTGGATGCCCGGCTGCTGCGTGCCGCCGCCGGCGAGACCTGCGCCAGGGTGGCGCGTACCGCCAGCCGTGCCGGCCTGACCGGTCTGGAATTTCTCGCCGGTATCCCCGGCACCATGGGGGGTGCGCTGGCGATGAATGCCGGTGCCTTCGGTAGTGAGACCTGGCAGCACGTCGCGGCGGTCGAGACGGTCGATCGCGCCGGGGAACGCCACACCCGCCTGCCGGGTGAATACCGGATCGGCTACCGGTCGGTGCAGGGGCCGGGCGAGGAGTGGTTCGTGGCGGCGCACCTGATGCTGGAGAAGGGTGACCCGGTAGTGGCACAGGAACGGATTCGCACCCTGCTGGCACAGCGTGGCGCAAGCCAGCCGGTGCAGCAATTCAGCTGTGGTTCGGTATTCCGCAATCCGCCCGGGGATCACGCGGCGCGCCTGATCGAGGTCTGTGGCCTCAAGGGCCGTACCCTGGGCGGCGCGCAGGTATCCGACAAGCACGCGAACTTCATCGTCAACCGGGGCAATGCCACGGCCGCGGATATCGAGACCCTGCTGCTGCAGGTGCAGGGTACGGTGGAGCAGCAGCAGGGCGTACGTCTGGAAACCGAAGTGCACATTGTCGGTGAACCGGCCGGAGCGGGCGCATGAGCCTCACGCAGGCACGGGACTACGGCAAGGTGGCGGTGCTGGTGGGCGGCCTCTCGGCCGAGCGCGCCGTATCCCTGGACAGCGGCGCCGCGGTGCTGGCTGCCCTGCAGCAGGCCGGTGTCGATGCACATGCCCTGGACCCGGCGGATACCGGTTTCACGAACGCGCTTGCCGGCGGCGGCTTTGCGCGGGCGTTCATCGCCCTGCATGGCCGCGGCGGCGAGGACGGCGTCATCCAGGGCCTGCTGGAAAGCATCGGCATGCCGTATACCGGCAGTGGTGTGCTGGGCTCGGCGCTGGGCATGGACAAGTTGCGCACCAAGCAGTTGTGGCAGAGTGCGGGGATACCGACCCCGGCCTTTGCCCTGCTGCGCAGTCTGGACGAGGCGCGGGCCAGGGCGGACACACTGGACTATCCGCTGATCGTGAAGCCGGCGCATGAAGGCTCCAGCATCGGTATCAGCAAGGTCGATACGGCGCAGGAACTGCCCGCCGCGTGGCAGGCGGCCGCACGATACGACAGTCACGTGCTGGCGGAGCAGTGGATCACGGGCGCGGAGTACACCGCGGGCATCCTCGGCACCACGGCATTGCCGCTGATCCGGCTGGAAACGCCACATGTGTTCTACGACTACGACGCGAAATATCACGCCGATACCACGCGCTACCTCATTCCGTGCGGCCTGTCGCAGACGCAGGAACGCGCACTGCAACAGCAGTCCCTGGCGGCATTCGACGCCGTGGGTGCGTCGGGCTGGGGCCGTGTCGACTTCATGCTCGACACGCAGGGCCGGCCCTGGTTCATCGAGGTGAATACCGTGCCGGGCCTGACCGGTCACAGCCTCGTACCGATGGCCGCACGCGCCAGCGGGATCAATTTCACGCAGCTGGCGCTGCAGATTCTCGACAGCAGTTTCCGTGACGACACGCAGCCACGCACGGGGGAACGGCATGCAGGTGGCTGAACGCATTCCGATGCTGCCGCTGATGCCCTTGTTGCGGCGTCATGCGCGGACCGTGTCCGGTCTGCTGTTGCTGGGTGTACTGGCACTGGTCGCCGTGTCCGGCATGCGCTGGCTGTCGGACCCGCTGCGCTTTCCGCTCAGCGTGGTCGAGGTGAAGGGTGACTTCCGCTACCTGCTGAAGGGGGAACTGCAGACCGCCATGGCGCCCTATGTCACCGGGGGATTCTTTACCGTGGACGTGGCTGCGGTGCGCGCGGCTACCGAGCAGTTGCCCTGGGTGTACCGGGCCTCGGTCAAGCGCATCTGGCCGGCCACGCTGCGCGTGGAGATCACCGAGCAGACACCGGTCGCGCACTGGGGCGAGCACGGTTACCTGAATGACCGGGGTGAGGCGTTCGAACCGGAGCATGCCGCCAGTACCCCGGACCTGCCGCGGCTCAGCGGGCCGGACGGACAGGAGCAGAAGGTGCTGGAGCATTACCGCCAGGTGGCCGGCACGCTGGCGGCGCTTGGCCTGCAGGTGGTGCGTGTCGCGCTGGACGGCCGGCGCGCCTGGACGGTGTATCTCGACAACGGCGTGGAACTGCGGCTCGGGCGCGCCGGACCGTGGCAGCGACTGCAGCGGTTCGTGCGCGCCTGGCCCGACGTCTTTGCCGGCAGGGTCGCGGAGCTGCGCAGCGTCGACCTGCGCTACAGCAACGGCTTCTCAGTGTTATGGCAGGACCGCGCGAGTGGCGCGGATGCAGGCAAACCGGGCAGATCGGGTTAAGGGCAGGACATGGTGAAGAAGACAGAAAAGAATCTCATTGTCGGACTGGATATCGGCACCTCCAAGGTGGTAGCCATCGTCGGCGAGGTGTTGCCGGACGATGAGCTGGAAGTCATCGGGATCGGGTCGCATCCGTCGCGCGGACTGAAGAAGGGCGTGGTGGTGAACATCGAGTCCACGGTGCACTCCATCCAGCGTGCCGTGGAAGAGGCCGAGTTGATGGCCGGGTGCCAGATCCACTCGGTCTACGCCGGTATCGCCGGCAGCCACATCCGCAGCCTGAATTCACACGGGATCGTGGCCATCCGCGACAAGGAAGTGACCCAGAACGATGTCGAGCGCGTGATCGATGCGGCGCGTGCGGTGGCCATCCCGGCGGACCAGAAGATCCTGCACATCCTGCCGCAGGATTTCATCATCGATAACCAGGAAGGCATCCGCCACCCGGTCGGCATGTCCGGTGTGCGCCTGGAGGCCAAGGTGCACATGGTGACCGGCGCGGTCAGCGCGGCGCAGAACATCATCAAGTGCGTGCGTCGCTGCGGGCTGGAGGTCGATGACATCATTCTCGAGCAACTGGCCTCCAGCCATTCGGTGCTGACCGAGGACGAAAAGGACCTGGGCGTCTGCATTGTCGACATCGGCGGCGGCACGACCGATATCGCGGTGTTCACGGAGGGCGCGATCCGCCATACCGCGGTAATCCCGATCGCCGGTGACCAGGTAACCAACGACATCGCGGTCGCGTTGCGTACGCCCACCCAGCATGCCGAGGAAATCAAGATCAAGTACGCCTGTGCCCTGGCACACATGGCCTCGGCGGACGAGACCATCGAGGTGCCGAGTGTCGGTGACCGCACGCCACGCCAGCTGGCACGGCACACGCTGGCCGAGGTGGTGGAGCCGCGTTACGAGGAACTGCTGACACTGATCCAGGCGGAACTGCAACGCAGCGGATTCGAGGACCTGGTCGCTTCCGGCATCGTGCTGACCGGAGGCAGCGCAAAGATCGAGGGACTGGTCGAACTCGCGGAAGAGGTCTTTCACATGCCGGTACGCCTGGGTGTGCCGCAGTACGTCACCGGACTGGTGGACGTGGTGCGCAACCCGATCTACGCGACCGGCGTCGGGCTGTTGCTGTTCGGTCACCAGAACCGGGACCAGCGGTCCATGGATATCGCGTTGGGCAAGGGGGTAAGAGGGGTATGGGACAGGATGAAGGGATGGTTTCAGGGGAATTTCTAGGCGGGTATGTGTTACGGGTCGTGGCCGGAGTAGCGGCGACGACGGGTTATTGCAACATTCATCGGGCTGTTTTTGCGGTTTCTTTCAGGAGGAGACATCATGTTTGAGTTACTGGATTCATGCGGACAAAGTGCGGTCATCAAGGTCATCGGTGTCGGTGGTGGTGGCGGTAATGCCGTACAGCACATGGTCGATGCCTGCATCGACGGCGTGGAGTTCATCTGTGCCAATACCGATGCACAGGCGCTGCAGAACATGGGCGCACGTACCACCCTGCAGCTGGGCGGCAGCATCACCAAGGGTCTTGGTGCCGGCGCCAATCCGGATGTCGGCCGGCAGGCCGCGCTGGAGGACCGGGATCGTATCGCCGAGGTGATCGCCGGCTCCGACATGCTGTTTATCACCGCCGGCATGGGTGGCGGTACCGGCACCGGTGCCGCGCCGGTAGTGGCGCAGATCGCGCGCGAGATGGGTATCCTCACCGTGGCGGTGGTCACCAAGCCGTTCACCTTCGAGGGCAGTCGTCGTCTGCACGTGGCGCACAACGGTATCAAGGAACTGAGCCAGTACGTGGACTCGCTGATCACCATCCCGAACGAGAAGCTGCAGTCGGTGCTGGGCAAGCAGATCAGCCTGCTGGACGCCTTCAAGTCCGCCAACGACGTGCTGCTGGGCGCGGTGCAGGGTATTGCCGAGCTGATCACCCGGCCGGGCCTGATCAACGTCGACTTCGCCGACGTGCGCA
>CAZMAK010000089.1:0-9746 GCA_964564245.1 uncultured Ectothiorhodospiraceae bacterium
AAGATGGAAGGGGAGGCCGACGACAAGGTTATCGCCTACATGATCGAACGCGACAGCTGCGAGGGCCCGGTCTACCACCAGGAGTGGTTTGGCATGAAGCCCACCACGCCGATCATCTCCGGTGGCATGAACGCCCTGCGTCTGCCCGGTTTCTTCGAGAACCTGGGCCACGGCAATGTCATCAACACGGCCGGCGGCGGTTCCTACGGGCATATCGACAGCCCGGCCGACGGTGCCCGTTCGCTGCGCCAGGCCTACGAGTGCTGGAAGGCGGGTGCCGACCCGATCGAGTTCGCAAAGGAGCACAGGGAATTCGCCCGTGCGTTCGAGTCCTTCCCGAAAGACGCCGACCTGCTGTTCCCCGGCTGGCGCGAGAAGCTGGGAGTGCGCGCCGCCTGAGGCTGCACTATCCGTCACGACGGATGAAAGGGCCCCGCTCGAGCGGGGCCTTTTTCATTCCGGCCCCGCACCGGACAGCAGGGTGCGTCGCGCGCACCCTGCGTTGGCCTGGTTTCGGTCCCCTCATCCCGACACTGTCCGGTCACGGTTCACCTGTCTTCCGGCTGCGCACCGGATGATGCGTTGCAGTGACTCGAACAGGACGGTGGCACAGTAGAAGGCCGCAAGGACCAGCGCAATCAGGGTTGCGCCCAGGTGGACGGTGCCCAGTGGTGCAAACTGGCCGCTCAGGACGAGCACGACAACGCTGGCCGTCACTATCCAGATTGCGGGACCGGGCGAGAAGCGCTTTCTGAAGCCGGTCACCCGGAACAGCAGCACACCCAGCGCGACCCATCCGAGCAGGGCATGTCCGAAATCACCCTGTGAGGTGAGAAAGACGGCACCGGCCAGGCTCCCGGCGGTCAGCCAGTGCAACAGCCGGACCGGAACATTCCAGGGCACGTCCTGTGCAGGCAGCCCGTTCATTCCATGGTTGTGGTAAGTGAGTTGTGACATCGATCGGTTCCTCGGTGGTGTTTAGTCATGCCTGCAGGATATTCCGTACGCCTGAACTCTCCCTGAATCGGGGATCTCCCCCGCGTTGCGCGTCCTCGCGGTGTCAGCACGGGGCAGGGGACCGTGAACCGGTTCCGAACCATGTTCATTCAGCTTGAATTCATCTCGTCCGGCTAGCCTGTCGCCAGACAATTCAGGAGAGATGATCATGTCTGTACAGGACAACACGGTTCGCGTCTGGGACCCCCTCGTCCGTCTGTTTCACTGGACGCTGGTGGTGGCTTTTCTGACGGCCTGGCTGGTCGGCGACGACTGGCTGGCCCTGCACGTGCTGGCCGGTGAGACGGTCCTTGGCCTGGTGGTGGCGCGCCTCGTCTGGGGCGTGATCGGCACCCGCCACGCGCGCTTCACGGACTTCGTGCGCAGTCCGGCCGTCACCCTGACGTATCTGAAAGAGGTAGTCACCGTCCGCGCCAGGCGCTACCTGGGACATAACCCGGCCGGCGGCGCGATGGTGATCGCACTGCTGGTCAGTCTGGGTTCGACCACCGTTTCGGGACTCGCCCTCTATGGCTACCAGGAGTTCTCCGGACCGCTGGCCGGGATGATGTACGGCGCACCGGCCTGGCTGGGTGATGCACTGGAGGAAACGCACGAATTCTTTACCAACTTCACCCTGCTGCTGGTCGTGCTGCACCTGGCCGGCGTGGCACTGGCCAGCCTGCAGCACGGTGAAAATCTGGTCCGCAGCATGTTTACCGGACGCAAGCAACAGGAGACGTCATGATGAAACTACCCGTATTCGTAACCATCCTGCTGGCCGGCACGGCCAGCCCCGGCCTGCAGGCCGATGCCGTCACGGAGGTACAGAACCTCTATCGGGCCCAGGGTGCCGGACCCTTTCACTTTGACCGCGGCGAACGGCTCTGGAACAGCCGGTTGTACCAGGATCGCGGCTGCACGGATTGCCACGGTACCGACCTGAAGCAGCCCGGTCAGCATCTGCGTACGAAAAAGGCGATCGAACCCATGGCGCCATCGGTCGTGCACAGCCGTTACACCGATCCGGCCAGGGTGGAGAAATGGTTCGGACGCAACTGCAAGTGGACCTGGGGCCGGGATTGCACGGCACAGGAAAAGGGCGATTTGCTCGAATATCTGAAACGACTGTAAGGAGACATCTATGAAAAGCTGGATCATCGGCGGCCTGATTGCCGCCACGGGAATGGCCGCTGCCGGCCTGGTTATCGGCAGCCAGTACGAACGTGATGACGACGAGCACGGCGGACGCGCCGGCAACGGCCAGCGGCTGTTCAGCCGGCAGGACATCGCACCCGTGCAGAACGCGCTGTACCGGGACGAATGCGGCAGTTGCCACTTCGCCTACCAGCCGGGCCTGCTGCCGGCCGCCTCCTGGCGGAAGCTCATGGATAACCTGTCCGACCACTTCGGCGACAATGCCGAGCTGGCGCCGGACACGGCAGCGCAGTTGCGTAACTACCTGGATACCCATGCGGCGGACCGGGTGAACACGGGGCGTTCTCCGGGTATTGCCAGGTCGCTGCGCGGCGAGGTGCCGCTGCGCATCACGGAAACCTTCTACTTCCGGCGCCAGCACGACGAGATCTCCGGGCGCGCAGTGGCGGAGAATCCCGGGGTCGTCAGCTTCAGCCGTTGCGATGCTTGTCATACGGGCGCCGCGGGTGGATCCTACGATGAACACGAAGTGAGCATTCCGGGATGGGGACGCAGGGAAAACTGATCGCGATCGCGCTGTTCCTCGGCCTGGCTGCGGGTCTGCAGGCCGGGGAACTGGACCGCGTCCGCAGGCTGCGTTCCTCCGGTGATATCCTGGCGCTGGAAGTCATTCTGCGGGCCCTGCCCAGGGTTTCCGGCAGCCGGGTACTGGAAGTGGAACTGGAAGAGGAGGGCGGCCGGTTGATCTACCACGTCGAGCGACTGGAAACGGGCGGCCGGGTGCGGGAATACCGGATCAACGCCCGCAGCGGTGAGCTGACGGGTAGCGAGGACGAGTGATGCGCCTGTTGCTGGCGGAGGATGACCTTGATCTGGTGGCGCACCTGAAACCGGCGCTGGTCGAAACAGGTTTCGCGGTGGATCACGTCGATAGCGGGGTGGACGCCGAGTATCTCGGCGACACGGAACCCTACGACGTGGTCGTGCTGGACCTGGGGCTGCCCGGCCGGCCGGGACTGGAAGTGCTTGCCCACTGGCGCAGCCGCGACAACCGGGTGCCGGTACTCATCCTCACCGCACGCGGCGCCTGGCATGAACGGGTGGACGGCTTCAAGGCAGGTGCGGACGACTATCTCGGCAAGCCCTTTCATGTCGAGGAACTGCTGGTCCGCCTGCAGGCCCTTATCCGCCGCAGCAGCGACCGGCCCGGGCCGGCGATCCGGACCGCCGGCCTGGTCCTCGACGAGGAGCGCCAGCAGGTGGGCATGCCGGATGGCCGGAGTGTCGAGCTGACCGGTACGGAATTCCGCCTGCTGCGCTATTTCATGCTGAACCCGGACCGCATCCTGTCCAAGACCCGCCTCACCGAACATGTCTACGACCAGGCGTTCGAGCGCGACAGCAACCTGATCGAGGTCTACGTGCGGCGCCTGCGCGAAAAGGTCGGCAAGCAGCATATCCGTACCCTGCGCGGCCAGGGCTACCTCTTCCCGGAGCGGCCCGAGTGATCTCCCTCGAACGACGCCTGCAGTTCGGGCTGGTGCTGAGCATCGCGGGTTTCACCCTGTTGTTCCTGCTGCTGGGTGGCTACACGGTACAGCAGCTCAGCGAAGGTTATGTGCTGGGCCGCCTGGAACACGATGCGGACTCTCTGCTGGCGGCCGTGCAGGTGGACGGGCAGGACGGCAATACGGTGCCGGCCAGCCGCATCACCCCGGTGTACCTGCAACCCGATTCGGGCCACTACTACGCATTGAAGATCGGTGACCTGCCGGCGCGGTTTTCCCGCTCGCTGTGGGACGCGGAGTTGCCGGTGCCGGCACTCGCGCCGGGACAACGGCGCGTGCAGAGGGTTGCCGGGCCGGGCGACCAGTCGTTGTTGCAACTGTCCGTCGGTTACCGGAAACGTGGCCATGTCCTGGTGGTCAGTGTGGCCGAAGACATCGCGCCCCTGGAACGGCAGATTCGCAATTACCAGTGGGAATTCAGTCTCGGCGCCCTGGCCCTGCTCGGGATGCTGCTGCTGATGCAGCGCCGGCTGGTCCGGCAGAGTTTCCTGCCACTGGAGAAGGTGCGCGAACAGGTGCAACGGGTGGTCAACGGCGAGCAGGAACGCCTCGATGACGGCGTGCCCAGCGAGGTACACCCGCTGGTGCTTGAGATCAACCGCCTGCTCGTGCTGCTGGATACCCGCCTGACCCGTTCCCGGCATGCGCTGGGGAATCTTGCCCATTCACTCAATACCCCGCTCAACCTGATCACCCAGGCGCTGGATGATGCCATGCTGCCCGAGGCGTTGCGCCTGCGCCTGAGCGGCCGCATGGAACGCATTCAACAGCTCATCGAGCGGGAATTGCGCCTGGCGCGCCTGGCCGGTAGCGGCAGCCCGGGCCGGCACTTCGAGCCGGCCGGCGATATCCCGAATCTGCTTCAGGTCCTGCAGGGCATGTACCGGGACAGGCACCTGGACTTCCAGGTTTCCGAACTGCCCGCCCGTGCGTTGGCGCTGGACCGTGAAGACATGCTGGAGTTGCTTGGTAACCTGCTCGACAATGCCTGCAAATGGTCGCGCGGCCGGGTGGCGCTGGACATCCGCGTTGAAGACGGCGGCATCCGGTTGCAGGTCGAGGATGACGGACCCGGTGTGGCGGCGGAGGACCTCAAGGTGCTGGCCAGGCGCGGTGTGCGCATCGATGAACAGTCGCCCGGGTACGGGCTGGGGCTCGCCATCGTGCAGGACATCGTCAGGCTGTACAACGGCGCGCTCGATTTCTCGCATTCGGAGCGGCTCGGGGGGCTTTGCGTGCGGGTGCAGTTGCCCGTCGGCCCTGTGCCGGTCCGGACCACGGACTGAAACTACCGCCGGCGCGACCCGGCGGGTCCAGCCGCGGCTTGCGGCCGTTGCTCGCGAGCCGGTCCGCGGTGGCACTGCTGCCTGCACTGTTCTGCATGGCGGGCGTGAACTTCCTGGTGGATGGCGCAACGGAGTCCACGTATCCGTCATCCCGGGATTGCCGGTTGACGGGTACGGGAATGCGCGTAAAACCGGGCGCCTGCCTTTCTGTTGTGAGGCCGCGCTGACAACCCGACATTCATCAACCACTGGAAAATAATGAACACTGACGATGTTGCCGGTCGGGAAGAACCGGGCGGGGAGGCAGGGTCATGTGGTGTACAGGGTCGCTGCCAGCGACCCGGGTCCGTGGTGCAGGTTACCGCCTGAGTTTCACACGTTGGCGGTATTTCACCAGGTCCAGCTCGACCGGCTGTTCCTTGCTGGCGGAAAGTCCGGTCATGTTGGCGACCGAGAACGTGACATCACGGTTTCCGTCCTGCTGGTCGCGCAGGCGTAACTTGCAACTCTTCCAGGTGCGGATCGTGCACCGGTCCAGTGGACATTCGAACTCGCAGACGGACAACGATTCCGGCACCTGCCGAACAAGCAGCTCGCGTAACCGGCGAAACATGTTGCTCCCCCTGCACGGTATGGTCCGTGCGTCGTCAATACCCCGGATCATTGCAAGCTTCATACCAGAATCCATTATTCTTATGTAAATCATATGGTTGACATGGATTTCGGTGAGCAGGGCGCACGCCAACCCCGGGCAGGGTCCATGGATTGTGTTTCCGATCAACGACACTTGTCTGCAGGATTTCGTTAACTCGTTGAAGTTGAAGGTTAAGCTGCGTCATCATTCAGCGACACACGAAAACCCGGGTTCCGTTCCCGTGTTTCACCTGGATTCGCCGGTATCGAAATCCCCCCGTTCAGCACGGCTTCATCATGAGCGAATTCATCGATTACGTCCTGGAGTTGTTCGCGTCACTGGGCGATGTGCGTGTCCGCCGCATGTTCGGTGGCCATGGTGTATTTCACGGCGAATTGATGTTCGCACTGGTCGTGGACGACGTGCTGTACCTGAAGGCGGATGCCGTCTCCGCAGTCCGGTTCGAGGAACGCGGCTTACCACGCTTTGTCTATCACAGGCAGGGCAGGCCGGTGCAGTTGTCCTACTTCATGGCGCCCGAGGAGCTGTACGACGCACCGGACGCGGCAAGGGAATGGGCGCTGCTGGCCTGCGACGCGGCCCTGCGTGCCGCAAGGCCCGGGCGACCGCACTAGCACGGCGGCTGGACGGGAAGCCCCGTCCGGTCCTGGGCAATGCCCCTTCTTCGGGTCGCCGTATTCATCACTCACCACCGCTGGCCCGCACGGCACCGTGCGGCTGACTGCATGGTGGCGATCGAAGTCGGCCCGACCGTCACCCTGTAATTACGGCCGGTGACACCGGCGTGCGTTTCCTCCGGGCGAATTCCTGTCATTTTTCGTGCAATCCGATTACGATCCCGTACGGAAAACCGGGGTCTGGCCCCGGTCCCTGGAAACGAATCACGGGATCCCGATGCAACCGGACACACTCAATGCGCGTTTCGCGCTGGGCCCGCAACTGCAGTTCATCACCGGCCAGGGTGGCCTGGCCCGGGCCGTCATTCACAATGATCTCGCCAGTGCCACGGTGTCACTCTATGCGGGGCAGGTGCTGTCCTGGCAGCCGCGGCCCGCGCAACACGATGTCCTGTTCCTGAGTGAACGGGCCTTTTTCCAGCCCGGCAAGGCCATCAAGGGCGGGGTGCCGCTGTGCTGGCCGTGGTTCGGACCGGACCCGCAGGGCCGGGGCCGACCGGCGCACGGTTTTGCACGCACCTCGCAGTGGGAAGTGCTCAATACCGCGGCGCTGGAGAACGGGGCCACGCAACTGCTGCTTGGCCTGCAACTGAACGATGCGACGCGGGCCTGGTGGTCCGGCGCGATCGAGGCGCAACTGGAGATCGTGGCCGGCACCACCCTGCGGCTGACCCTGACCACGTTCAATCGCGACCGGCAACCGATCGAACTGACCCAGGCGTTGCACACCTATTTTGCGGTGGGTGACATCGGTCAGACCGCAGTGCACGGGCTCGGTGGCAGGACCTACCTCGACAAGGCCGAGGGTGGCCGGGAAAAGGTGCAGAGCGGTGCCGTGACGATCGCCGCGGAGGTCGACCGGATCTATACCGGAGTGGACGGGGACCTGGAAATCCACGACGCGGCCTGGAACCGGGTGATCCACATCCATGCCGGTGGCAGTGCCAGCGCGGTGGTGTGGAATCCCTGGAAAGACATCGCGGCCGGTATGGCCGATCTGGGTGACGAGGATTACCGGCGCATGATCTGCGTGGAGACCACCAACGCGGGTCCGGATATCGTTACCATAGCGCCTGGCGCGGAGTACACGCTCGTGGCTGAATATGCCGTAGAGAACGAATAGGCCGGGAAAATCCTGGTCATAGAACAGGACCCCGGTGCGCACGGCGCACCTTGCGTTGGGTTTCCAGTGAATGTTATGGAGCAGCAATGATGGATATCCGATTGTTCCTGATGGCCGTGTGTCTGGCTGTATCCGGTTGTGCCACCTACCGGACTCCGGGTGCCGGCGTGGCGCTTGGCACGCTGGCAAAATCCGCCGCCGGACTGGCGGACCACCACCCGGCCGCGCCACTGCCGGCGCAGCTTGCGCTGATCCGGGTGGAGGCGGCGGGCTATGGTTCTTCACGCAACCGCTGTGACGGCACGGGCCGGTACTGCGTGGTTACCCTGCACGACGTCGAAACGCCGGATGACCTGCGCCGCCTGCAGCAACTGCCCGGGATTGCCGGTTTGGTCAGCCCGGACCGCGACCGGCTGCCGCAACGGCTCGACAACCTGCAGGACCTGCAGCAGGCGGCGTCCGGCCTGGGCGCGGACATCCTGCTGCTGTATTCACTGGATACCCGGTTCAGCATCGACGGCAAGGAACTCGCTCCGCAATCCGGTGTTGCGCCGGGTTTCCTGCCGAGCCGGCAGTCGAGGATCACCACGACGGCCTCGGCCCTGCTGATCGATGTGCACAACGGGTATCTCTACGGCGACGCGCAGTCCACCTCGTGGCAGGACCAGAACGCCGCTGCCTGGTCGAGCCACGCCGCCATCGAACGCGCACGGGTGAAGACCGAGACCTCCGCATTCCAGTCGCTGCTGGTCGAGATCGGGAGGTTGTGGCGCGAGGCGGTCGCAGGGCGTGACCCGCAGTGATGCAGGGACTCACCGGGCCGGCATTCGTCCACGGAGATCACTTGTTCGGTAGAGAAGTAACAGAACGTGGCACTACCTGGAAGTGTCCCGGAATTTTCCGCCTGTCCCCGCGCGTCTCCAGGGGGGTACGCCACCAGTGCGATGTCCGCCGAAGCCGGTTCGGGCCGGCCCGTTTGCTTGCTGTCTGCCTCGGCCTGCCGTGGCTGTCGGTTGCCCTGCTACCCGTCCCCGGCGCTGCCGGGGAGCCGGTGGTGTTGCCGCCGGATTATTGTGCCTGGAAGGTAGTGGACTACGGAATCGAACAGCCGCTGTGCGGCCTGACCGGTGACCGTGCGCGTGGCCAGGCGATCGTGTCCGATGGCCAACTCGGTAACTGCCTGGCCTGCCACCGGCTGCCCATCGAGGGCATCGAGGCCTGTGGCACCATTGCGCCGCCGCTGGCGGGCATCGCTGCGCGGCTCAGCGCGGCGCAGATCCGCCTGCGCGTGGTGGATTCACGCCACGTGAACCCGACGTCGATCATGCCCGGTTTCTACCGCGATCCGCGCCTCATCAACCGGCCCGGCAAACGCTACCGGGGCAAGACCTTCCTGACTGCACAGCAGGTCGAGGACGTGGTCGCCTACCTGGGGACCCTGCGATGAACGGCATCGTCCGCATCACGCTCCTGCTGTGCGCCGGCCTGCTGGTGCCGGCCGGTCCGGCGATAGCCGGTCAGCCACGCTCCGGCTATGCGTTCATCAAGCCGGCCACACGCGCGATGCAGGACGATGACTTCCTGAATCCCGGCATGCTGACCGTGGATGCGGGCCGGCGTCTGTTCAACCGCAAGCCCGACGGCGGCAACGGCCAGGCCTGTGCCGGCTGCCATGGCACGGACGGCGACAAGCTGGACGTGGCCGGTATCGCACGTTACCCGCGCCTGCGCGATGGCAAGCTGGTGACACTGCAGGAACAGATCGGCGCCTGCCTTGCCAGGACCACCGGCAAGGCCCTGCCGGACGATCATCCCGACCGGGTCGCGCTGGAAACCTTTGTCCGCAACCGTGCGCATGGCGTGCCGGTCGATGTCCGGACCGACGGCCCGGTGCAGGCGCTGCTGCAGCAGGGCGAACAGCTGTACCGGACCCGCTACGGCCTGATCGACATCTCCTGTTCCCACTGCCACGACCTGTACCCGGGCGAGATGTTGCGTGGCCAGCGTATCAGCGAAGGACAGGGCAACGGTTTCCCCGCCTACCGGCTCGATACCGGCGAGATCACCACGCTGCAGCAGCGCATCGGGCAGTGCCTCACGCTGATGCGTGCCGAGCCGTTCGCCTCGGGGTCGGAGGAGAACCGGCTGCTGGAGCTGTATATCATGTCGCGCTCCAACGGCCTGCCGGTTGAAACGCCGGCGGTACGTTACTAGGGAACCGCTGATTCATTCGTCATTGCGAGGAACGTAGTGACGAAGCAATCTCTAACTGACTGATTCCAT
>CAZMAK010000090.1:0-9741 GCA_964564245.1 uncultured Ectothiorhodospiraceae bacterium
AGGGCAGGCGCCCGGTGCGCGCACTGATCCTGGTGCCGACCCGTGAACTGGCCGCACAGGTCGGCGAGAGCGTCAGCACCTACGGCAAATACCTGCCGCTGCAGTCCACCATCATCTTTGGCGGGGTCAACATCAATCCGCAGATCCAGCGCCTGCAGCGCGGCGTGGATATCCTGGTGGCAACGCCGGGGCGCCTGCTGGATCACGTGTCGCAGAAAACGCTGGACCTCTCGCAGGTCGAGATCCTGGTGCTGGATGAGGCCGACCGCATGCTGGACATGGGCTTTATCCGCGACATCCGCCGGATCCTGGCACTGTTGCCGAAGCGACGCCAGAACCTGCTGTTCTCGGCGACCTATATGACCGGGATCCGGGAACTGGCCGATTCGCTGCTGCACAACCCGGCACAGGTCGAGGTGGCACGCCGCAACACGCCGGCGGAACGGGTCGCCCAGGTGGTGCACCCGGTCGACCGGGAGCGCAAGCGCGAACTGCTGTCGTTCATGATCGGCTCGCAGAACTGGCGCCAGGTGCTGGTGTTCACACGCACCAAGCACGGCGCAAACCGGCTGTCACAACAGCTGGAACAGGACGGCATCCGCAGTGCGGCGATCCACGGCAACAAGAGCCAGGCCGCACGCACGCGCGCACTGGCCGATTTCAAGGCCGGCGCCGTGCGGGTGCTGGTGGCCACGGACATCGCGGCGCGCGGACTGGATATCGACCAGCTCCCGCACGTGGTGAACTACGAGTTGCCCAACGTACCGGAAGACTACGTCCACCGCATCGGCCGCACCGGCCGCGCCGGCAACGATGGCCAGGCCGTGTCGCTGGTGTGCGTGGATGAACGGAAACTGCTGGTGGATATCGAACGACTGCTGAAGCGCGACCTGCCGAAGGTGGAGATCGCGGGTTACGAGGTCAACCCGGCAATCCGCGCCGAGCCGCTCCGCAAGCCGAATGCCCGGTCAGCAATCAACCAGACAGCGAAACCGCGTGCGGGACAACACCGGCAGGCACGGACGGACCAGAACAACGGGCCGCGCAACGGCCGCAAGCCGGCGGCACACCAGGCACGGAGCCCGGGTCGCGGCAGGACGGGTCAGCGCAGCCGGCCGGGTTGATCCTGCGGCGGTCATTCATTCGCGGACCGCGTCCGCTCCTGCAAGGATGCAGGGTGCGCATGGCGTGCCCTGCCAGCAATAGCCGCTGCTAGCGCCGCCTGCGTCCGCGCACGGCGTGCGGGTCTTCGAAGCTCACCCGCAGGGAACGCTCGCCATTGCCGACGACGTTACCATCCAGCGCCGCCTGCGCGGCACGCGCCTCGTGTCCTTCCATCTCGACCTGACCGAAACCACGGCACCTGCCGGTAAAGATGTCGGCGACCACGTTGACGGAGCGGACCGTGCCAAAGGCGGCGAACATCTCGCGCACGGATGCCTCGCTGGCTTCCGGCGGCAGGTTGCCGATGAACATTTTCTTCATACTTGTCTCCTCTGCGACAGCTCGTAAGGACAATCCCGAATCCAGCCGTGGTCATCCCGGCGCAAAGCTTGCCTTGCGCAGGCAAGGGCCGGGGGCCGGTTGCACGCGGTTCCGTTGTGACCGGATTTCTGATCCTTACGGTGTACTGCCGGGAATGGCGACCTGATCAGATCTGCCCTGGTGACGCCACAAATAAAGAACCCCGCCAAGGGGCGGGGTCCATGCCTGGCCGGTGCCTGATGCAGATCAGCCGGCCGAAACGTTGGTGGCCTGCAGGCCCTTGGGACCCTTTTCCACGTCGAAGTTGACGGGCTGCCCTTCCACCAGTGTCTTGAAACCGGCACCCTGGATGGCGGAGAAGTGCACGAACACATCGTCACCGCCGCTGGACGGCGAAATAAAACCAAAGCCCTTGGACTCGTTGAACCACTTGACTGTACCTGTTGCCATGTCAATTACCTGTCTAGTACCGAATGTAGATGAATGAATCGCAGATCTCAGATTTCAAAACAGGTCAAGTATCAGGATGTACCGGGTACGGCTGAGTTGAGCTTTGGGATGTGCAACCAGTCTTTTGACCGTCCAGCGCTGCCAGCCCAGCGGGCGAGGCTTGCCTGGATCGGTGCCGCAAGCGTATCCCCTGTGAGTGGACAACACAAGTAATATCTGGTCCGGCAGCGGGACGGGTAGCCGCATGAAACAGGCCTGACCTTAACGGAACGCCACCACCAGCCACAACGTCAGCAGCAACAGCAAGGCAGACAGGACGCGATAGTCCAGCCACCACGGGCCCGTGTCGGTACGCGCCAGGAGCTCCGGCCGCCAGGTGAAACGCGCCACCTGCTGCGCTGAAGGCGGGGCCGTGATCCGTTCGGCGAACAGGAAGATCACGCTGCTCAGCACAAAGATCAGCCCGGCGATCAGGGTGAAGTGCAGGTCCAGCCAGCCCGTCAGGGTGCTGATGAAGCACACCGCGGAGACCGCGTGCCCGCCCAGCAGGGTGGCCAGCGCCGCACCCGCACCCGCGCGCTTCCGGAACAGCCCGAATACAAAGATCACCACGACCGGCGGCACCAGGAACGCCAGCGCGGTCTGCAGGTAGTGGAACAGCCCCTCGAAGCTGCCGATGACGGGCGCGACCAGTGCGGAGAGCAGCATGAACACCACGATCGCCGCACGGCCGATCCACGCCGTGCGGCGCGGCGAGAGCTGCGGCCACAGTGGCCGGATGAAATCCAGCGTCACCAGCGCGGCCGCGGAATTGAGGGTCGAATCGATGCTCGACATCAGCGCCGCCACCAGGGCCGCCAGCACCAGCCCGGCCAGGCCCGGCGGCAACAGGGTGCCGACCAGCGCGGGAAACACCTGGTCGCCCTGCTCCAGCCCGGGCATGAAAACGGCGGCCATCACCCCGGGCAACACCATCAGGAACAGCACCGGCAGTTTCAGCAGGCCGGCAAACAACGCCGCGCGGCGTGCGTGCGTGACACTGCGCGCGCCCAGCACGCGCTGGACGATGAACTGGTTGGTGCACCAGAAATAAAATCCCAGGATCGGCACACCCACCAGCGTACCCAGCCACGGCAGGTGCGGGTCCGACAGCGGCAACAGCAGCGACAGATGGCCGGGCGGCGTCTGCGCGACCAGCGCTGCCCAGGAATAGTCCAGTTGCGCGAAGGCGAACACGGCCACCACCGCGGAACCCACCAGCAGAACGATGGCCTGCACGACGTCGGTATAGACCACGGCGGCCAGCCCGCCGGCCGCCGTGTAGACGCCGGCAACGGCCGCCAGCAACAGCGCGGCACTGAACGGGTCAAGTTGCGGCAGGTACACGGTGAGCACGATGGCGCCGGCAAACAGCGTGCCCGCCGTGTCCACCACGATGTTCGCGAAAATCGTCAGCAACGAGAAATAGCGCCGCACGTGACGGTCATAGCGGTATTCCAGGAATTCCGGCACCGTACCGATGCGCGCATTCAGATAGAGCGGTATCAGCACCAGCGCGAACAACACCAGGATCGGGGCCGCCATCCATTCGTAGTTGGCCACCGCAATGCCCCAGGTGTAGGCCGCACCGGCCAGCCCGATCATGGTGGTACTGGAAATATTCGAGGCAAACAGCGAGAAACCGACCGGTATCCAGCCCAGCCGCCGCCCGGCCAGGAACAGGTCCTCATCGCTGCGGGTACGGCGCGCCACGTAGAAACCGATGAAGAACACCACCACGAAGTAGGCGGCAATGATCGCAAGGTCAACCGGTGCCAGTGAGATATCCTGCATGGTCTCCGCAATCCATCACTTCCTGAACAACTGCTCCAGCGGGTCATGCTCCCCGCCCCCGCCGTCCCGGGCTTCCGCTGCATCCGTCGAGGCACCACCCCCGAACAGCGCATCCAGCTGACTGCGCGATGCGGCGCCCCGATCCGGGGAATTGACAAAGGCCTGCGGGTTGATCCGGAAATAGCCGCAGAAGTTGGCGCGCTGTTTGTCAGAGACGGATTCTGCGACCGGTTCCCGGCATTGCTGCGCCACCGTGGTATCGAAAAACACGCACATCCGGCACACGTGCAGCTGCGCCCGGCAGTGCGGGCATTCCTCGTGACGGGCCAGCGGTAACGGTACATCCGGCAACGGACCACCGCATTTCCAGCAGCTATACGTCTCTGACATGTGTGGCCCCCGGCACCAGTACTGCAATGCGAAATCCGGCGGCACCAGTGTAACGATACCCTCGGGAATCTCAACTGCCAGGTCCTGATCACGCGGTCAATGCCCGCTCCGCTGCAGGGACTGCAGAACCGACCCTGCCCGTCGCGCCCCTCGACATTCCGGCGCAGGCCGGAGTCCGGATCATCCACTCATGCCCGCACTGGATCGAATCTTATTCATCCCTTGCCCATGGCAATAACTCCCCGATGCCCTCCTCGAATGAGACCCGGTCCACGTAGTGTATGGCCTGCCACCCGGCCGCCTGTGCCCGTTCCACGTTACTCTGGAGGTCATCGACAAACAGGATCCCGGCCGGTGGCAGGGCCAGCTGTCCGGCGATGTCGAAAAACAGTGTGGGATCGCGCTTGCCCTTGCCCAGGTGGTAACTGTTGAACACGTGATCGAAATAGCGGAAGAAATGATCCCGCGCATCGAGCCAGTCCAGCCAGTGCATCTGGTCACTGAGAATACCGGTGATCACACCCTTTGCGCGCCACTGCCGGACCCGCTCGATCATCCACGGCCGCAGGATGAAGGCGTCCAGCACCCGGCTCGTCAGTTCCGCGTCACTCCCCTCAAGGCCGGCGCCTGCACGCATGGCGGCCCAGAACGCCGCCTCGGTGCCCCGGCCCAGCACAAACCCCGATTCGTACACCTCGCGCCGGGCCACGCCCATCACCGCACCGGCATCCAGCCCCTGCTCCCGGGCCATGGCCGCCAGCTCGTTGCGAAAGCCCTCCTCGGCGATCACCCCGCCATAATCCAGTAACACGGCCCTGATGGACTGTTTCGACATGATCCGGTCCTGGTTCCCTGGAACCTGTCTCAAGACAGTTTCCAGGGAACCGCCACTCGCCCCGTGGTTTCAATCGGCAAACAATAGCATTATCCTTTCTACCCCCCACAAGAAACCACAGATGCTGCCACGTATTCATGCAGATACCGGTCAGCCATGTCCTCGTCCGATTCCTGGAACAGCTGGGTGTGCGCTGCATTTTCGGCATTCCCGGCTCGCACATCCTGCCGGTATATGACGGACTCTATGATTCCTCCCTCCGGTCCGTGCTGGCCAAGCACGAGCAGGCCGCTTCTTTCATGGCCGGCGGATATGCACGCATCACGGGCGGCGTAGGCGCCTGCATCACCACCGCCGGCCCCGGCGCCACCAACCTGGTGACCGGGATCGCCAGCGCCTATGCGGACCACCTGCCGGTGATCGCCATCACCGGTGAAGCCCCGACCCACATTTTCGGCAAGGGCGGCCTGCAGGAAAGTTCCGGCGAGGGGGGCAGCGTGGACCAGGTGGCGCTGTTTGCCGGCATCACCCGCTATCACAAGCTGGTCGAGCGCACCGATTACCTGGCCAGCGTACTCAACCAGGCCGCCGGATACCTGCTCTCCGGCACACCGGGACCGGTGGTGCTGAGCTTTCCCTACAACGTGCAAAAAGAGCTGGTGGATGAAACCATTCTCGACCAGGTCGCCTTTGGCCGCCGGAGCGGCGAACCGGCCATACCCGGGCCGTACATCGACCAGAGCCTGGCACTGATCCGCGCAGCGAAACGTCCGCTCATCCTCGCCGGTTATGGCTGCATCCGTGGCAACGCCCAGGCGCAGCTCCACGCCATCAGTAAACGGCTCAATATTCCCGTGACCAGCAGCCTGAAGGGCAAGGGTGCCATCGATGAACGCTCGGCACTGTCCCTGGGCAGCCTGGGCGTGACTTCCGGCGGCTATGCCCTGCGCTACCTGGAGCAAAAAGCCGACCTGGTCATGATCCTGGGTGCCGGGTTCAATGAGCGCACCAGTTATGTCTGGGACAGGAACCTGCTGCCCGGCAAAAAGATCATCCAGGTCGACAACGACCTGCAGCAGCTGCAAAAGGTGTTTCGTGCCGACCTGGCGTTACAGGCCGACCTGGGTGCATACCTGCGGGCACTGGAAGCCGCCATTCTGAATCTGCACGTCCCGGCCAAACAACCGGTCGACGTGGCCGCCTTCATCGCCGCCGCCCAGGCGGACATCGACCAGGCCGGTGAACGCATCTTCGATGCCCGGTTCGACCATGTACGTGCCTTCTATCGCTGGCTGGAACAGCAGTTCCCGGACGGCCTGGTCATGTTCGATGACAACATCGTGTTCGCACAGAACTTTTACCGGGTATCCCGCCAGGACCGCTTCTATCCCAACACCGGCATCTCCTCCCTGGGCCATGCCATACCGGCGGCGATCGGTGCCGCCTGCATCACCGAACAGCCGCTGTTTGCCATGATCGGCGACGGCGGCTTTCACATGTGCGCCATGGAGCTCATGACCGCAGTCAATTACGGGTTTCCCCTGAACGTCGTGCTGTTCAACAACAACACCATGGGCCTGATCCGGAAAAACCAGCACCAGCATTACAATGACCGTTTCATCGACTGTGATTTCAAGAACCCGGATTTTGCAACCCTCGCGCAATCCTTCGGCGTCCACCATGTGCGTATCGAGAACGAACAGGACCTGTCCGGCCTGGCGGAGTCCGTGGATTTTCACCACGGCGTCAATCTCATCGAGATCCTGGTCGACCAGGATGCCTACCCGAATTATTCCTCCCGGCGCTAGTCACGCATGCACCGGATTCCGGACGACGCGCAATGGATTCCGGCTTTCTCCGGAAGGACAACGATGTATCGACAACCCCGGTGCAGGGTAGCGAAGACCCGGGATCCAGTGACTGGCGCACGCTCCCGAAGCAGATGACTCGACCGGTAGATCCTGCAACGACAGGCCGGCTGCGTGACTGCCTCAGCCGTTATCAGGCAACAATACCGGGGCTGGCCACACTCATCGGGAATGCGGACACCCGCTCTCCGACTGCACTGGTCGAACGCTACGAACAATGTTACCCGTTACTGGAACAGGCCCTGTGGTCGGGCCGGCATGGATCACAGCCGGAGTTTGATGCACTGCTGGACTGTTACCAGTCGCTGTTCCGCGAACAGGAGGCGCTGATCCGGCAACAGGCGGAGTCGACGGGAACCGCTGACGAACGCTACCACTTCATTATCAGCATCCCGGTCGCCGACCGCCCCGCCCACCTGCGCGCCTGCCTGGAAAGTCTTTACCAGGTGTGTGAACGCTTCGGCTATGGCGGACAGACAGCCGGCGTATATACACACCTCCAGGTCCTCATTGCCGAGGACAGTCGTGAAGCAGACCACATTCGCGAGCATATCGCACTGGCCGGCGAATACCGGCGCAAGGGCCTGCCGGTGGCGCACTTCGGGCAGGATGAGCAATATGCACTGCTGCAAACGATCCCGGCCACGATCCGGGATCGACTGGGCAACCTCCTGACCACCCTGCCCCGGGACCGGTTCTGCCTCAAGGGCCAGGCCGCCAACCGCAATCTCAGTGTCCTGAAGTGCCTGCAGCTCACCGCAGACAGGGACCGGACCCTGTATTACTTCGTGGACAGCGACGAGTCGTTCTGTGTGAACCGGCTGACGGATGCCGGTGAAGAGTCCGTGTACGCACTGAACTATTTCCACGCCATCGACCGGATCTTCCGCCACACCGGCACCCGGGTGCTCACCGGCAGGATGGTGGGCGACCCCCCGGTCTCACCGGCCGTGATGGCAGCAAATTTCCTGGACGACGTCACGGCCTTCTTCGAGCGCCTGGCGCAACTGCACGGTGACGAGGCCTGCGCTTTTCACGGCCTGTCCGGCCCGGTTGCCGCCGCGCTGTCCGCCGGCGCCGTCTATCACGACATGGCCAGCCTGTTCGGCTTTGAAAACCGGAGCACGCCTGTTCCCTATCGATGTCCGCTGGCAGGGGCACATGACCACGTCGCCTGTCTGCGCACGTTGGCCAGCCGGTTATCCGCCTTCTTCTTTGGCGAGCACCTGACCCGCAGGACGGTCTTTGCCTACGGCAACGGGCTGGATGCCGTGACGCCCGCCCGCACCGTCTATCCGGGCAACACCATCGTCAACCATGCGGGCCTGAAATACGTGATCCCCTTCGGGCACCTGCGCCTGCGCATGTCCGGTCCCACCGCCGGCCGACTGATCGCCGCAGAAATCCACGACCGCTTCGCATCGGCCAACCTGCCCCACCTGCACCGGCGCACCAACGCAGCGGGCCTGGCGGAGGCCTTCCGCCCCGGCGTCGAGCTGGCCGGAAACGATGCGCAGGAAACCATCGACCTGTCCAGGGAGTTCGAACGCCAGTTCTTCGGTGACCTCATGCTGTTCACCACGGAGCTGCTGGTCACCGAGGCCGACATCCACCAGCCCTTTGCGCAGGACGACGTGGCACGGGCCATGGACCAGAAGGAACAGGAACTGCTGGCCCTGTATCAACAGAAGCACGCCGCCATCCTGGAAAAAAACCGCCACCTCCACGAGCTCGTGTTCCATGCCGGTCACTGGTGGCTGGAAGTGCCCGGCCTGGCCGGCGCCTTGCAACAGGTCAGGGCCTTCATGGACAACATCCAGCGCAACTTCGGCGAGCAGTCCCCCGCCTGGCGGCAGATCCAGTCGGCCGAACATCGCGCCGAACGCAAACGGCAACTCATACAGGCCCTGGTGAACTACCGGACCGAACGTGACGCCTGGGACAGCCTGTTTGCCTGAATTCCGCCTTTTCGTTCGCGGACCACGTCCGCAACGGGCCGGTCAATTGCGCAGGGGCCGCCCTGGCGGCGAAGCGAGCGGTGATCCGGACCGGTGGTTCGCCTGCCGGCAGGCTGCTACGGAACCATCGCCGAATCCGCCGCCCTGGCAATCAGCTCCGCACGGCACTTCCGGTAAACCACCTGCGCCTTGTCCAGCAATCCCGCCGGAATCCGGACATGCGCATAGTCGAGGCGTGTTCTCTCGATCTTCCCGCTCCGGATCAACCCGGACGAATCCCCCTTCCGCGCCTTCCCCGTCTGACTGAAAATCCGGTAGCGCTCGCTTAACGGCGAATCCAGTTCCAGCCAGCCGGTGAGCTTGCCCAGCAGCCTCCCCGGTGACGCCTGGAACAGTTCCGCATCGTAATAACAGTACGGCCGGCTGACCGAGCGACAGAAGTCAGCCAGCCATTCGAGTCGCTCGATGTAGTACCGGGCCGCCTCGTCCGGCGAGGCATAGCGCTCTTCCGACCCCTTTTTCTGAAACAGGTCGACAATGCTCCTGATCGTTTGATCCGGTCCCAGCAGGGAGACCAGGAGCCGGATATCGACAGCACCGAGCCGTTCGAGATTCAACCGGTAGTCATTGTGCAACAGCTTGTCGAACAGGTACCGGCTGTCTTCCTTAAGCGTTTCATATTCCAGAAACACCTCACGCTGCCTGTCGAGCGCTGCGGAATCCTCATAGCTGATATGCATCTCGAAGTAGCCATTGATGCGGGGATGCGAACCCAGGATATGCCCGGCCAGACTGGTAAAGGCCCGCATATGACTCAGCAGGAAGATTCTCGAACCGGGTTGAGGCATATTGTTCGGGATATCAATGGGGTCAGACTCCATTGATTACTGCACCCGACGCCTAGCCCTCGATTGCGCCCATG
>CAZMAK010000091.1:0-9337 GCA_964564245.1 uncultured Ectothiorhodospiraceae bacterium
TCCCGCAGGACTGGCTGAAGATCATCAACGAGAACGGCGGCGACATGGGCCAGACCTACGGTGTGCCGGTCGAGGAAATCCAGGAAGGCATCAAGCACGGTGTGCGCAAGGTCAACATCGACACCGACCTGCGCATGGCCTCAACCGGTGCCATCCGCAAGTACCTGAACGAGCACCCGGCCGACTTCGATCCACGCAAGTACCTGAAGGCCGCCACCAAGGCCATGAAGGACATCTGCAAGGAGCGTTACGAGGCCTTCGGTACCGCCGGCAATGCCTCGCGCATCAAGCCGATCAACCTCGAGGACATGTACCGGCGCTACGCGTCCGGCGAGCTGGATCCGCGCGTCAACTGAGTAACCGTACTGCACGGCAAAAAAGGCGGCGCAAGCCGCCTTTTTTTATCCGGTACCGCCATCCATCCCGCGTCCGCGCCGGCCGGAGTGAAAATCCGGAACCGGGTGCCGGTACCGGACGTGTGCGAACAGGCTATGATGCAGTTCATGAAGCGACTACTCCTGTTTCCGCTGACCGGGCTGGGTCTTGCCCTGCTCGTGGTGGCGCTGCTGCTGGCATCCAACCTGTACACCTATTACCGCCTGACCGACGAGGTGCCGATTGCCGAGCTGCGCTTCAGGCCACTGGGCCCGCAGCGGTTCGAGGCCCGCATCGCATTCGGGGATTTCTGCCATGAGCAGGTCTACGCCCTGGACGGTGACCAGTTCCGGCTCGACGCGCGGTTTCTCAAGTGGCGCCCCTGGGCCAACCTGCTTGGATTCGACGCACTCTACCGCATCGAGCGGCTTGGCGGGCGCTATGCCGCCGTGGCCCGGGAAAACCGTGCGCCACACCGTGCCTACCCGCTGAATCCGCAGCAGCGGATCGATCTCCCCGCCGTGCTGGCGCGTTACCAGGGCAGCCTGTCGCCGGTCGATACCCTGTATGGCAGTTCGGTCTATGACAACATGGAGCCGGGTTTCCTGTTTCGCGTGTACCGCGGGCAGTCCGGGCTGCTGGTGCGCAAGGTGCCGCTCCAGCCACCGGCCGGGCTGACCATCGATATCCGGCGGTCCTGCGGCGAATCCTCCCGTTCCGCCGGGCGCCTGGCTGGCTGGTTGGTCCGCCTGGCCGGTGTACGGGATGCGGCCGGCCCGGACGAGGAAGATAAAGATAAATAAAAACAATTAGCTATAGCATCAACCGGGGCGGTCGGGACATCCGGTCATACGGTGTGACCGTGACTGGCCGGCGGATTCAATGTTTGCACCGGCCGATCCGATAACAATTCCATGAAACTTCATGTTTTCCCGGGGGAAAATCCTGTCGTTGCCGATACCGCGTCACGGTGTGCCCGTGCTGTTCCCGGTATGCCGGCATGATCGAGCGTCGCCTGCATCGGGACAGCCCGGACTGCGGGGATCAGCAGGCCGATCCGTTCACCGAGATCAGCGTATTCGAGTCCGATATCGAGACCCAGCAGGTCGAGCTGATCTACCAGCAGGCACCGGTTTCCATCATCGGGGCCTTGATCCTGACGGTACTGGTTGTCATCGGCCTGTGGCCGGTCGCCGGGCACCAGGCGCTGCAGTTCTGGTTTGCGGCCCACGTGGTGCAGAGCCTCACCCGTCTGATCCTGGTGGCCCTGTACCGCCGGTCGTCGGACGAGACGCGCCAGCGGCCCGTGTGGATGATGCTGTTTTTCGCCGGCACCTTCGTGTCGGGTGTCGTCTGGGGATGCATCGGGCTGATCTTCGATTTCGCCTGGCCGGTTGAATACCAGACGCTGGCACTGATCAGTCTTGCCGGCGTGCTGGCCGGCGCCATCTCCGCCTATGCAGTGAACCTGACGGTCTACATCGCCTTCATGGTGCCGGCGATCCTGATACCGGCACAGTCCATGCTGGTGTACAGCGACCGGCTGCAGAACAACCTCGGCCTGATGATGATGCTGTTTGCCGCGGGCCTGCTGATGATTGCGCGGAATTACAACCGGCACGCGGTGCACATGCTGCAGTTGCGGCAGGCGAACGACAGCCTGCTGGACGAGATGCGCAGGACGAACCTCAGGCTGGAACAGGAAATCAGTGAACGCAGGTCCGTGGAAAAGAGTCTGCGCACCGACCAGCAGCTGTTTGCCAACGGACCGGTGGTGATGTTTCGCTGGTCGGCCACCCGCGGCTGGCCCATCGAGTTCGCCTCCAGGACAGTGGACCAGTTCGGTTATGATGCCGACGACCTGGTGCAGCGCGGGGTCAACTTCGCCGACCTGATTCATCCCGCTGACCTGCAGCGTGTCGAGGAGTCGGAGTTCTTTACCGGCCGCTCGGATTTCGAGTCGGTCACTATCGATTACCGGCTGCTGGGCGCGGACGGTAGTGTGCACTGGGTATATGACTACACGATACCGGTACGCGATGACGATGGCGAGCTGACCTTTTACCTCGGGTACCTGCTCGATATTACCGACCGGAAGTGTTCCGAGATCGAGCTGCAACAGGCCAAGGAACGCGCACAGGTGACGCTGCACTCGATCGCGGACGCGGTGATAACCACCGACGTCAACGGCCAGATCGAGTACATGAATCCGAGCGCGGAAGCACTGACCGGACTGGATAACCTCGTTGCACGCGGCATGCCGGTGTCGAAAGTATTCCGGCTGGTCGCGCCGGAGCCTGAGGCGGAAGCATCGGGCATTGCCATCCTTTCCGATCCTGTCAGCCGCAGCCTGCTGCGGGGTGAAACCATCGAGTCCGAGGGCGACACGGTACTTCGCCGGCATGACGGGGAGATGTTCTCGATCCGCTATTCCATTTCCCCGATCCTGTCGGTGCCGGGAAGCGCGCTGGGTGCGATCCTGGTGTTCCACGACGTGACCCAGGCGCGCAAGCTGGAGCGCACGATATCCTACCAGGCCACGCACGATGCCCTGACCGGGCTGTGGAACCGCAGGGAGTTCGAGGCGCAGCTGGACCATGCTATCGCTGCGGCGAACCAGGCCGGCGAGGTTCACGTGGTCTGTACGCTGGATATCGACAAGCTGAAGGTGATCAACGAGACGTGCTCACACGAGGCCGGTGACCGTCTGGTGCGCCAGATTGCCGACCTGCTGCGAGGCAGCCTGCGTGACTCGGATGTCGTGGCACGCCTGGGCGGTGACGAATTCGGCATGCTGATGAAGAACTGCACACTGGTCAGCGCCGCCCGGCTCATCGAGGATGTCATGGTTGCCCTGCATGCGCTCCGGTTCACCAGTTCCGGGAGAGTATTCGAGATCAACGCCAGTATCGGTATCGCGCAGATCAAGCCGGGTTGCGAGAGCACGACCCACATCATGAGCGAGGCCGACCTGGCACTGCATGCGGCCAAGGAACGTGGCGGCAACCGCTATCACATCTACCAGCTCAATGACGCCGAGCTGCAGCGGCGCCAGGCAGAGATGCAGTGGGTGTCCCGCGTGTCCGAGGCCATCGATTCCGACCGGCTGGTACTGTATTGCCAGGAGATCATGCCGCTGTCCCCGTCCGCACTGGACGGGTTGCACATCGAGGTGCTGGTGCGCATGCTGGATACGGACGGCAGCGTGATCACGCCGGACAAGTTCCTGCCGGCAGCCGAACGCTTCAATCTGATACAGAACCTCGACCGCTGGGTGGTCAGTCATGCACTGGCCTGGTATGCCGCCTGCTGTGAAAGCGGCAAGGCCACTGCAAATGACATCATTTCCATCAACCTGTCAGGGAAGTCGATTACCGATGCCAAGGTGCTCAGTCATATCAAGACGGAGATACGCAAGTACGGAATCACGGCAGGCAGGCTGTGTTTCGAGATCACCGAGACGGCAGCGGTTTCCAACCTGTCCGCCGCCACCAATTTCATCCGCGAGCTGCGCCGCCAGGGTTGCCGCTTTGCGCTCGATGATTTCGGCAGTGGTTTGAGTTCGTTTGCCTACCTGAAACACCTCCCGGTCGACTTCCTCAAGATCGATGGCGCCTTTGTGCGGGATATGGACAGCGATGAAGTCGATTTCGCCATGGTGAGCGCGATCCAGCAGCTGGGCAAGGTACTCGGTACCCGGACCATCGCCGAGTTCGTCCGCAACGACGCGATCCTGCACCTGCTCCGGGAAATGGGCGTCGACTATGCGCAGGGTTATGCGGTTGCAAAACCGGTGGCGCTGGCGAGCATCGAGCCGGGCACCCGGCAATCGGCCTGAGCCGGCTGCCGGACCGGCAATCCGCTCACACAGCTGCGCGACCGCCGCTAGCCCGCCTTTCTCACCGGGACAGGCACTGCCGGAATGCACACCGATGGCCGCCCGAACTGTATCACTTCCATCGATTTCACCCGGTTATCGCAGGTAACTGCCGCCCGGTGAGAAATGCGGGCCAGGGAACCGCTGATTAATTCGTCATTGCGAGGAACGTAGTGACGAAGCAATCTCTAACTGACTGATTCCATAACAGGAGATTGCTTCGCTTCGCTCGCAATGACGGGGATTGGTGAATGAATCAGAGGTTCCCTAGATCGTCAGCGGCGGTTCATTGAGCATGCCGGCCTGTTCGCGCAGCGCCAGTATGTGGTCTTCCCAGTAGCGCGGGTTGTTGAACCAGGGAAAGGCAAGCGGGAATGCCGGATCCTCCCAGCGCCTTGCCAGCCACGCCGCATAATGGATCATGCGCAGGGTGCGCAGCGGTTCGATCCACTGCAGACCGGCCTCGTGGAAGGTGAAGAACTGTTCGTACCCGGTCACGATGTCTACCAGCTGTGTCTGCATTTCATGGTGCTCCCCCGACAGCAGCATCCACAGGTCCTGGATGGCCGGGCCGCTGCGGCAATCGTCCAGGTCGACGAAGTGCGGGCCGTCGACGCTCCACAGGATATTGCCGGGATGGCAATCACCGTGCAGGCGGATCCTGTGCGGGATTCCCTGCGTGGACTGCAGTGTCTCGATCTGCTGCAGCAGGTCCTCGGTCAGTGTCCGGTACGCGGTTACGATATGGGCGGGCAGAAAGCCGTGCTCCAGCAGGAAGTCGCGGGACTGCCAGCCGAAGCTGTCGACGTCGAGCACCGGGCGGTGGCGGAACGGGCGGGTTGCGCCGACAGCGTGCAGGCGCCCCAGCAGGCGGCCGATCCACTCGCGCTCGTCGCGGCTGTTGAGCTCCGGCCAGTGCCCGCCCTGGCGCGGGTAGAGTGCAAAGCGGAACCCCCCGGCGTGCAGCAGGGTGTGGCCGTCGAGCTGCACGGGTGCCACGACCGGCAACTCCTGTTCCGCCAGCTCCAGGGTAAAGTCGTGTTCCTCCAGGATCGCGGCGTCGCTCCAGCGGCCGGGCCGGTAGAACTTCGCGATCAGCGGATCACCATCCTCGATCCCGACCTGGTAGACCCGGTTTTCGTAACTGTTCAGTGCCAGCAGGCGGCCGTCGGTCTGCCGGCCGCACTGATCGACGGCGTTGAGGACCACGTCCGGTGTGAGACCGGCGTAATCGGAGGCGGACCGGATTGCGGACTCCATGAGGTCAGTGGCGTACGCTGGTCACGGGCGTCATTTCATCCCCCGCGCTGACTTGATCTGTTCATAGGCCGCCTTGATCTGCTGGGTTTTTTCCGTTGCGATCTGGATCATCTCTTCCGGCAGCCCCCTGGCAATCAGCTTGTCGGGGTGGTGCTGGTTCATCAGCCGGCGATAGGCCCGGGTGACCTCGGCGTCGCCGGCCTTGCGGTCCACGCCGAGCATGGCATACGCCTCGGCCAGAGGCACGCCCTGTCCGGGCGTTGCACCGGCGTGCCCGGACAGGTGCAGCAGCTGGTCGATGCTGCCGCGATCGAAACCCAGCACTTCACCGATGTGATACAGCAGCCTGCGCTCCGCGTCGTGCAGGCGGCCATCGGCCATCGCCGTCGCGATCTGGATCTCGAGGAATACCTGCACCAGGCTGCGGCGCCGGTGACATTCCTGCAGGAACTGCGTGAGCACGTCGTGCAGGGGGAATCCCGCCTGCTTGCCCTGGTTGAACAGGCGGATGGCGGCCTTGCGCTGGCCGGCATCGAGTTGCATGCGGGCCATGACGGTTTCCGTTGCGGCGATCTCGTCGTGTGTGACCTTGCCGTCCGACTTGGCGACGTGCCCCATCACGGAAAAGGTCGCGGTGAAAAAGGCCGCCTGGACCCGTTCCTGCCCGCCCGGGTCAAACGCACCCTGCCGGTAGCTCTGTTTCACGCCGTGGTCGAAATTGCGGCCCACTGCCACGCCCAGCAGTGCACCGAGCGGTCCACCGAACATGTAGCCGAGTGCGCCCCCCAGCAAGGTTCCCCACCAGGCCATCAGTAATCCTGTTCCTGTGCTTGTCCGGCTGCAGTCATTACTCGAACTTCGGTGGCGGGCTGGTGATGTACCAGGCCCGCTGCGCGGCATCGTATTGCCAGTGTTGTGCGTCGACCAGGGTCTTCACCATCATGGCGTCTTCATGGTAGTAGCTGATCCGGACGTTCACCGTGGCGGCGTTGCCGTCCGCCGACGGCGTGGACTGCATGATCTCGCAGCCCGTCACCTTGACCTGTCCACCGCCGGTCAGTGATGCGCCGGCGGCCGGGTCCCCCGGCCTGCGGAATTTTCCTGCGGCAGCGGTATCGCCCCAGCGGAAGGCCTGTTCATAGTGACCGGTGGTGTAGTCGAGCAGGGCACTGCGTTCGTTCGCGGACAGTGCGGTACAGGCGCACAGCACGAGGGACAGCAGGATCAGAAGACCGGAATTGCGCATGGTTGTTCCTGCTCACAGCTGGCTGACGACCAGGGCATTATAGCGGACCCGGGCGGATTGCGAATCCGGCGGATCGTCAGGGGCCGGGAGCGGGGAACTGCGCCGTGATCAGTCGAGCTTGCCCAGCAGGGACTCGATTTTCGCGAGCAGGCTGTCCCGGGCGTGGTGCTCCTGCCGGCAGGCGGTCTGCAGCTCGCCGGCACGTTCGGCGTAGGCCCGCACCTCGGCGCGCAGTGCGATGAGCTCGTTCTCCACGAGTTCGAGCCGCTGGCGTGCCGGGTCGGGGTCCGCTGCCGGGGCAGAACGCAGGGGGGCAACACCGGCGACCGGGGCCGGTTTCTCCACGACCGCGGCGGTCGCCGCTACCGGTTCGTCGTCCTGTCCGTAATCACTGCCCGGGACACTCTCGTTCAGTCCACCCTCCAGCACTGCCACGTCGAAGCCGCGCTGGGTGAGCAGGAAGGCCGCAGCGGCACTGCGACGGCCGGTATCGCAGTAGATGATATAGCGGGTCTCCAGGTCCAGCCGCGAGGTGTTGGCGCGGATCGCGGAGAGCGGGATATTGATGCTGTCCTGCAGTGCGCCATTGGCATGTTCCTCCGCCAGCCGGACGTCCAGCCAGCGGTCGCCGGCGCGGACTGCCTCGATCGCCAGGCCATAGCTGATGTAGTGCACCAGCTGCTTCTTGAGGATATCGAGGAACTGTTGCTTGGACAGGCGCATCAGTGCACCGTCGGTGAGCATGGTCACCGTTGCGTTACGGCGTCCATCCGAAACCAGTGCATCCTCGCCGAAGCAGTCACCGGCGCCGAGTTCGGCCAGCGGGACATCCCAGCCCTTGCCCGAGGCAAGACGTGTAACCGAGCAGGTGCCTTCACGGACGATGTAGAAATAGTCCGCTTCATCCCCCTGGCGGATGACCGTATCGCCGGCACTGTACGGGACGGCTTCCAGTGCATGGATGAGGCGCTGGATGTCGGTCGGTGACAGTTTCGCAAAGGCCTCCGACTGCAGCATGCGCGTCATCCAGTCCTGTTCGTTATGCGCGGCAGGGTGGATCACGCCGGTTTCCGTGGACTGGTCCAGGGTGAGCATGACATCCAGCAGGGTGGAGTCGATCGAGGCAATCACGGCCTTGGTGGCGGCGCGCGCGGTCACCATGCGCGGCTGGCGATTGGCAATCGGGTAGCGGGCCGGGTCGGTGCCCGCGCTGACCACACCCGTCACCTTGCCGTTGCGGTCGAGGAAGTTGATGACACCGTCGAGCAGGTAGATCGAGCGATTGTCGCGGTCACCCTCGCCGAACAGGTAACGTCCGCTGCTCACGTCCTGGATGGACAGGTTATTCGAGATCTCGCGATAGCGCTGCTCGGTCAGCGCATTCAGCGGGATCAGGTCGCGCAGGATTTCCTGGCCATTGAATTTCTTGCTGTGGAGTTTTGGTGTGCCCATGGCGGTGCCCTTCGAGGTGTCGGACCGGCCACCGGGAAAAAGTGGCCTGCTTCCCCCGTTATCGGCACGGGCGGCGCGGAAATGGAGCCTTGATTCCGGCCGGCCGGTGGTCAGGCTGTGACGGGAGTCAAACTTTGCCGGGTTGAGGGGCGGCCGGTGGTCAGGACTCGCTGCGGCGCACCTGCAGGATGACCCCGTCGGCGCCGGTCACCGTGACGCGGGTGCCGGCCGGCTGGTCATCGCCACTGACCCGCCAGGTGGTGTCGTCGACGCGCAGCACGCCCGCCCGGTTGGTGATCGGCTCCTGCAGGGTGAAGGTGCGCCCGATGTACTGTTCCCCGCGCCGGTTGAGTGCCGGCTGGTCGGTCTGTTCCGGGCTGGCATGCTGGTAGCGGCGGAACAGCACGATGCTGACCACCGACAGCACCGAGAAGATCAGCAGCTGGTTCTGCCAGCCCAGTGCAGGTACGAACAGCATGACCAGCGCCACCACGGTCGCGGCCACGGCCATCCACAGGAAGAAGAAGCTGGGCGCCAGTACCTCGATCAGCAACAGTACACCGCCGGCGATCAACCAGTGCCAGTAGTCCACGTGGGCAAACAGGGCGTCCATCAGGCGGCTCCCGGTTTTCCCGCCACCGATCTGGCGACCTCGGCGATGCCGGCCAGCGATCCGATGACGCCGGATGCCTCCAGCGGCATCAGTACCAGCTTCTGGTTGGGTGCGCTGCCGATCTCCTTCAACGCACTGACATAACTCTGGGCGATGAAGTAATTGATGGCATTGATGTCACCCTTGGCAATGGCCTCGGACACCATCGTGGTGGCCTTCGCCTCGGCCTCGGCGGAACGTTCCCGCGCCTCGGCGTCGCGGAACGCGGCCTCGCGCCGGCCCTCGGCCTCCAGTACCGCGGCCCGTTTCTCGCCCTCGGCGCGTAACACCTCCGACTGGCGCTGGCCCTCGGCCTCAAGGATGACGGCGCGCTTTTCACGTTCCGCCTTCATCTGGCGCGCCATGGAATCGATCAGGTCCTGCGGTGGCTGGATTTCCTTGATCTCGATGCGGGTAACCTTGATACCCCACGGCGTGGTGTCGGCGTCCACCACGATCAGCAGTTTCGCGTTGA
>CAZMAK010000092.1:0-9113 GCA_964564245.1 uncultured Ectothiorhodospiraceae bacterium
TCGATACGCGGCGGTCTCGGTATTTCCGTGATGCTGGTCGGCATGCTGCTGGCGGCCAGCACCGGCATCGTCGGCGCCACCGTGGTCACCATGGGCCTGCTGTCGCTGCCGACCATGCTGCGGCGTGGCTATGACCCGCGCGTGGCCTGCGGCGTGATCTGCGCCTCCGGCACACTGGGACAGATCATCCCGCCGTCCATCGTGCTGGTCCTGCTTGGCGACGTGCTGTCCTCGGCCTACCAGCAGGCGCAGCTGAATATGGGCATCTACTCGCCGAAAACGGTGTCCGTCGGCGACCTGTTCGTCGGCGCACTGCTGCCCGGCCTGCTGCTGGTGGCGTTCTACCTGTGTTACCTCGCCTGGGTCGCGTGGCGCCATCCCCTGGCCATGCCGGCGCTGCCCGAGGCTGAAACCGGCATCGATGCCAGGCTGCTGCGGCGGGTCATCCGGGGCCTGCTGCCACCGGTGGTCCTGATCGTCGCCGTGCTGGGTTCCATCCTCGGCGGCTTTGCCACGCCTACCGAGGCCGCCTCGGTAGGCGCGGTGGGCGCGCTGCTGCTGGCCCTGTTCCAGGGTCAACTCCGCCTGTCCATCCTGCGCGAGGTGATGCTGGGCACGACCCGCGTCACCAGCATGGTGTTCCTCATCCTGGTCGGTGCCTCGGTGTTTTCACTGGTGTTTCGCGGATTTGGCGGTGATACCGTGGTCGCGGACCTGCTTGGCAACCTGCCCGGCGGCAAGTATGTCGCGATGCTGGCCGTGATGCTGCTGATGTTCCTGCTCGGTTTCGTGCTCGACTTTATCGAGATCACCTTCGTGGTGGTGCCGATCATCGGCCCGGTGCTGCTGGCGATGGGCTTCGACCCGGTATGGCTCGGGATCATGATCGCGCTCAACCTGCAGACCTCGTTCCTGACGCCGCCGTTCGGATTCGCCCTGTTCTACCTGCGCGGCGTGGCCCCGGCCACGGTCACCACCGGCCAGATCTACCAGGGCGTGCTGCCGTTCATCGTGCTGCAGCTGGTGCTGTTGCTGGTGCTGGCCGCCTGGCCGGCGCTGGCCACCTGGCTGCCCGCCCACGTCTACGCCGACTGAGTCAATACGTTGGCAGCCCGGCCGGTTCGTGTCATTATTCACCGCAGGGACACAGGTAACAGGAGGAGATCCCATGCATTCCCCGACAGCTGCCACCCTGTTCGCCACGGTCCTCCTGTGCGGCGCGACGACCGTGCACGCCCGCGAACCGCTGTGGCTGAACGCGGTTTCCGTCAGCGGCGGCCAGTCCAACGACTCCGACGAGTCCAGTGTCTATCGCATCGGCATACAGAAGGACTGGCGCAACAGCTGGTTCACCCAGGGTGCCTGGTACCTGGGCGGGTACTGGGACACCCAGCTGGGCGTGTTGAAGCCGGAGAACGGCAAGCGCAACAAGGTATACGATCTCAGCGTGACACCGGTGTTCCGCTTTCAGCGCGATGCCCACCTGTCCAGCGGCGTTACCCCGTTTGCCGAGGCCGGTATCGGTATACACCTGCTGAACGATACCCACATCGGTGACCGCTCCCTGTCCTCACCCGTCCAGTTCGGTGCACTGATCGGCATGGGCCTGGGCTTTGGCGAACGCGGCCAGTACGAACTGTCCTACCGCTTTACCCACATCTCCAATGCAGACCTCAAGCAACCCAACGACGGGGTGGACCTGCACCTGCTCAAGCTGGGTTACAACTTCAACTAAATGAAAACCGGGGTCAGATCCCAGTTTTCGCTAATATACCACTTACAAACGGTTACCCATCGGCTGCCCGGTGTGGCGGCCTGCCATCCCTGCCACGCCGCACCTGCCGCTGCGCCGTCTGCGCTATTCTGTCCTTGAAATCTTCGCGTCCCAGCACCAGTTCCTGATTCAACATCTCCCGGATTTCATGCAACTGAGTGCACTCAACCCGGGTCCTGAATAATTCCCGGTAGGCATACAGCCGCTCTGACAGACTGCTTCCAAGCGCAAGGTAAAGTGGATGTGGATCCAGCAGTTGGCTACCCATGCCATGCGCATTGGCCGCATAACTTGACCAGCGGTACTCCCCTGGATGCGACACCATGCCAGCCCTGACCGGATTCAGCTCGATGTAGCGCATGCAGGTTAACAGCCAGGCATCACTGTCGATCAGGCTTGCCTTGTAGCGGCCTTCCCACAACGTGCCACTACGCCGCCAGGTTCGGTTGATGTACTGGACATACTTGCGGCCCGTTGTTTGCATCAGGCGGGAAATGCCAAATGACACCGTTGGCGTAACGAGCAGATGCACGTGATTGGTCATCAGCACGTAGCCATGTAACAAGCAGCCATGCAACTGCAAGGCTTCCCCAAGCGTATCCAGATAGTATTGGCAATCCGTGATTGAGAAAAAGCACGGCTCACGATTATTGCCACGCTGTATGACATGCTGCGGCATGCCAGGAATATTGATGCGTGGCTTTCTCGGCATGACACCTCCCTGTGTCTGCCGACAGACTACCAAACCCGCAGTTTTCGTTTGGTCAGTGCATGCTGATTGGTAATATAAGCAAAAACTGGGATCTGACCCCGGTTTAGACTAGCCTGCACGCGCATTCATGTAGGCCCGCTCGGAGATATCCGTCCACTTGAGTACGTCACGCTGGAACGTGCGATAGGACTCGTACACCTTGCCGGACAGCGGGTCCTTCGCGGCAATCTCCGCCACGACCTGCTCCGACAACTGCTGGAGCCGTTGCAGCACGGTGGCCGGGAATTCACGTACAACCACATGATGTTCGTGGATCAATGACTGCAATGCGGAGCTGTTACGCGCGGTATATTCGGCCAGCATGTCACCGTTCACCACCAGGCAGGCACTGGTGACGATACCCTGCAGGTCCTTCGGCAATTCCTCCCAGGCCGCCTGGTTGACCAGGCATTCGAGCGTGGTGCCCGGCTCGTGCCAGCCGGGGTAATAGTAGTATTTCGCCGCCTTGTGCAGACCAAAGGCCATGTCGTTATAGGGGCCTACCCACTCGGTGGCATCGATCGCACCGGATTGCAGCGAGGTGAAGATGTCACTGCCCGGCATGCTCACCGGAATGCCGCCGGCACGCTTCAGCACCTCGCCGCCCAGTCCCGGTATCCGCATCTTCAGGCCGGACAGGTCATCCAGCGAGTTGACCTCGCGGTTGAACCAGCCCCCCATCTGCACACCCGAGTTGCCGGCGGCCACCGGCCGCACACCAAACGGCGCGTATACCTCGCGCCACAGCTCCATGCCGCCGCCGTAAAACAGCCAGCCGTTCATTTCCTGTGCATTCATGCCGAACGGGACGGCGGCGAAGAACTGCGCGGCCTCGCTCTTGCCCTTCCAGTAATAGGCGGCGCCGTGGCCCAGCTGCGCCGTGCCCCCGGACACGGCATCGAAGACCTGCATCGCCGGGACCAGCTCACCCTCGCCGTAGACCTTCACGTCGATGCGGCCTCCACTCATTTCCGTAATCAGTTGCGCGATACGGTTGGCACCGGTTCCGAGGCCGGGGAAGTTCCTGGGCCAGGTCGTCACCATTTTCCAGTGCCGGGTCTGTGGCTTGCCCGTGGCCACGGCGGCGGTTGTGTGCCGGTCTTTTCCGCATCCGGCAAGCAGGGCGCCGGCACTGGCGGCACCGAGAAGTTCACGACGTTTCATGCATTGCTTCCCCTGGTGAGTTGGAGGCCGCCCATTGTACGTGGACGTACCGTTGCCTGCCTGCCGCATTGCAGCGCGCACCCTGGCATCATCCGGTCCTGCACACCACATTCATCTTGATGCAACACATAGTTATGGAATAGTATTCACCCACCGCTTGCAATCATCAGGCTAGCGATCTAATTCTAAAAATATTTATTGTTTTTATTCGTGCCGCGCCCGATGCGGGAATCGGCCAGCCAGGGGACCGGGGCAGCCATGCTGACTGAGCTTTATCGTATACGCTCACGTTGTATCACACTGATCCTGATCGGTCTGCTGCTTGCGCCCCTGGCCGGTATGGCGGTGGCCGTGCTGTTCGGCCTGGTCACGCCGGAGCAGCTGCAAAGGCCGCGCACGCTGGCCGTGCTCGGCAGTTTCGTGGGCCTGCTCTGCTGCGGTGCAGTCTTTCATTTCTATCGATATTTCAGCCCCTTATCAAAGATAATCGGTGCCGGCAGCACACCGGCGGAGCTGCCGGAACGCCTGCAGCGGCGGCTGGCACACTTCGGGCGTGACTACTGGACCTTCTTTCTGCTGTATGCGCTGATCTCGCCGGTGCTGTACTTTGCCGCCGCCCGCCAGCCGGGAAACAGCGGTGCCGGCGGCTTTGTGCAACTGCTGCTGCTGCAGCTGGCGGTGGCCGCACTGGTCGGCCTGCCTACCTACCAGCTGGCGCTGGACCGGATCGGTCGGCTGGCCGGCCGGCTCAGACTGCAACGCATGCAGGCCAGCCTGAAATCGAAATTGCTGCTGATGGGCGGCTTCGTCCCGCTGCTCTGCTACACCATGCTGATGAATTACCAGTGGCAGCAGACCGGCAGCCTGACCCCCGGGCACATGGCGGTGTGGCTGACACTGGTGTGCCTGACCGGCGTCATCACACTGTTTTCGATTCGCAGCGTGACGCAGGCTCTGGAACCGATCCAGCACCTGATCCTGCGCAACGGTGCATCGCCGCATGGCGACCTGGCACGACTGGAAGCGCAGTCGACCGACGAGATCGGGTTCATGACCCAGCTCATCGGCAAGGTGTTCCGGCAACTCGGCGACCAGGATTCGCACATGCGCACGCTGGTGCAGACCGCCGCGGAAGGCATCATCGTGGTCAACGGCAAGGGTCGCATCGTCACCTTCAACCCGGCCGCGGAAAAACTGTTCGGCTACAGCAGCGCCGAAATCCGTGACCGCTCGTTGCAACCGCTGCTGCCGCCGCTGTTCGACGCCAGCCTGCGTATCCAGCCGGACAGCGGCGAGCGCGAGCTGGAAGGACGCCATCGCAACGGCGGCACGCTGCAGCTGCTGGTGCGGATCAGCCCGATGCGTATTGCCGGCGAACAGCTCTATACCTGCATGGTGGCGGACATCAGCCGGCGCAAACTGATGGAACAGCAGCTGCGCGACGCGGAAACACGCTACCGTGACCTGGTGGAAACCGCCCATGACATGGTCTGGACCATGGACACCACGGCGCGGCTGACCTATGTCAACCGGGCCTGTACCGTCATCTACGGCTATACGCCCTACGAAATGCTGCAGCACCGCCTCGATGAATTCCGTTCCCCGGACCATCCACCGCATGACCGGGATGCCATCGATGCGCTGCTGGCCGGCGAGGACACCGTGCAGTTCGAAACCGTGCATCTCGACAGCGAGAACCGGCCGCACTTCCTCAGCTTCAGTGCGCGCACGCACAAGAACGAACTGGGTGACGTACAGCGCATCAGCGGCACCACGCGCGACATCACCGAACAGAAGGCGTTTCAGCACCAGCTGTCCTACAACGCCGAGCATGACCCGCTGACCGGACTGTTCAACCGTACCTATTTCCAGGAGGAACTGGAACGCACCGTGGCACGCACCGCGCGCACCGGGATTTCCAGTGCGCTGTTCTACATCGACCTCGACCAGTTCAAGTACATCAACGACACGCTCGGTCACGCGGCCGGCGACCGCCTGCTGGTCGACATCGCCGCGCTGCTGTCGATGCATGTACGCGAGGGCGACCTGCTGGCCCGCTTCGGCGGCGATGAATTCACCCTGCTGCTGTACAGCATCGACCGCCAGGACGTGCTGCGCGTGGCCGAGAATTTCCGCACCCTGTGCGACGACTACCGTTTCAACGTCAATGACAAGTCGTGGAACGTCAGCGCCAGTATCGGGATCGCGGTGATCGACGGCCAGGCGACCTCCGCGGAAGAGGTCCTGTCGCACGCCGACCTGGCCTGCAACACGGCGAAGCAGCAGGGCCGCAACCGCGTCAACCTGTACAACCCCGCCGACCTGGGCAAGGCCGACATGCAGGCGGACATGGGCTGGGCCACGCAGGTGCGTGAAATGCTCGAGCACGACCGCTTCCATCTGGTCTACCAGCCGATCGTCGCCACACACAACGGCGACGTACTGGATTATGAAGTGCTGGTCCGCATGGTCTGCGACGACGGCCAGCTCATCCTGCCCGGCGGCTTCATGCCGGCAGCGGAACGCTTCGGCCTGATCCACAGCGTGGACCGCTGGATCGTGCGCCGTGCCATCGTGCAGCTCGCCGAGCTGCAACGCTGCGGACAGGACACCTGCTTCTCCATCAACCTGTCCGGCAAGGCCTTCGAGGACGCCGCGCTGCTGCCGCTGATCCACGACCTGCTGGAGTCGACGGCACTGGATCCCTCACGCGTCACCTTCGAGATCACCGAGACCGCGGCGATCGCCAACCTGGCCGCGGCGGAGGAATTCATCATCGCGCTGAAGGACATCGGCTGCCAGTTCGCACTGGACGATTTCGGCTCCGGCTTCTCGTCGTTTGCCTACCTGAAACACCTGCCGGTCGACAAGCTCAAGATCGATGGCGCCTTCGTGAAGGGCATGGCGCACAGCGCCGTCGACCAGGCCATGGTGGAATCCATGAACCAGGTCGCGCACGCACTGGGCAAGCAGACCGTGGCCGAATGCGTGGAAAACGCGGAGACCCTGCAGATCCTGAAGGAAATGGGCGTCGACCGCGCACAGGGTCATTTCATCGGTCGTCCCGGCGCACTGCCGGATAGCGGCGCACCACCCGCTATCGCCGTCGGCGAGCACCCGCTGACACACTGAACCGTCCGTATCACGGTGCGGGGATCCCCGGGCGCCATCCGGACTGCTTACCGGACTGCGGCATTGGCCAGCGCATCGGCGCGTGCCACCGCGGCCTTCAGGGTATCCAGTTTCCGGATCCAGGGCTGGTACGATTGCAGTGACGCGGGCCGTGCGGCCGCAGCGGCCCTTGCATCCGCGAGGGTTTCGTACACACCCAGCAGCAACGCATAGAAGATCCGACCGCCGGACTCGATCCGTGCACCCAGCACACCGTCCAGCCCGTGCGCGTGCCGGAAGGACTCGAGTGCCTCCATGGATGACATGGCAACGATCTGCACGGTGTAGAACCCGGATGGCAGGTCCTTCAGGGGGATGACGTGCGCGGGGCGATAGGCCAGCTGTTGCCAGTCCGGCGCATTGACGGCGTTGTCCCGGGTGTCCGCAGCGGATTCACCGGCCGGGCTCTCCGCCGCCTCGACCGGCGGCACGGTCGCGTAGATCGCAGGCAGCTGTTGCGGTGCCGGTGCCGCTGCGGGTTCGGGTGCCGGTGCGGGTTCGGGTGCCGGTGCGGGTTCGGGTGCCGGTGCGGGTGCAGGTGGTACCGGTTGTTGCAACCGTTCCGGGTCCTGCCCGCAATTCCAGCCGTCGCGGCCCGCGCCCGACTGGCAGTACCACGCATCTTCGCCGCGATTGGCCTGCGGGGCCGCCTGCGGCGGTGCGACACTGCAGGCGACCAGCACCAGGCACATGGCGACTGCTGGCAGGACGCGGCCGAAGTCAGACATGGCCGCTACTTTGCCTGCCCGCCCGGGGACTGTAAAGCGGCAGCGCCGGCTATGCGCCCACCGCCTCCAGATTGGCATAGGCCAGCACCAGCCACTTGCTGCCGGCGCGTGCAAAGTTGACCTGTACGCGCGCGCTGCTGCCCTGTCCCTCGCAGCTGGTGATCACGCCCTCGCCGAACTTCGCATGGCGCACCTGCTGACCAAGGCGCAGGCCGCCGGCGGCGGCCACCTCCATCCCGCCCGCCCGCGCGGACATGCGTGCGGCCGGCAACTGCGGGCAGGACACACTCGGGCGCGGCCGTACCTCGTCGACCAGTTCCTTCGGGATCTCGCTGATGAAGCGGGACGGCAGGCAGTAGGTTTCGGAACCGAACACGCGGCGGCGTTCCGCGCAGGTGATCACCAGTTGCCGGCGCGCGCGCGTGATGCCGACATAGCACAGCCGGCGTTCCTCCTCCAGCCGCCCGGGTTCCTCCACCGAACGCTGGTGCGGAAACAGGCCCTCTTCCAGCCCGCACAGGAACACGTGAGGAAATTCCAGGCCCTTGGCCGAGTGCAGTGTCATCAGCTGCACACAGTCCTCCCAGGCATCGGCCTGGCCCTCACCGGCCTCCAGCGCGGCATGAGCGAGAAATTCGGACAGCGCATCCATGTCGCTGTCCGGCTCCGCTTCGAACTCGCGTGCGGCATTGACCAGCTCCCGCAGGTTCTCCAGCCGTGCTTCACCCTTTTCGCCCTTCTCCTTCGCGAAGTGGTCGGCCAGGCCGCTGGGATGCATCACGGCCTCGACCTGTTCGCCCAGCGACAGCCGGTCGATGCCCTCGGCCAGTTCATCGACCAGCCGCAGGAACCCGACCACGGCATTGCCGGCGCGCGCCGACAGCGTCCTGTCGTTCACCAGCGCGACTGCCGCCTGCCACAGCGAGGTGTTGCAGTCCCTGGCGTGCCGGCGCACCTCGTCCAGCGTGCGTCCGCCGATGCCGCGCGGCGGGTGATTCACCACGCGCTCGAACGACGCGTCGTCGTTGCGGTTGGTGGTCAGTCGCAGGTAGGCCAGCGCGTCCTTGATTTCCGCACGCTCGAAGAAACGCAGGCCACCGTAGACACGGTACGGTATGCCGCATTGCATGAGCCGTTCCTCGAACACGCGCGACTGGGCATTGGAACGGTACAGGATGGCGACCCCGGCTCGCGCGTTGCCCCGGTCGACGTAGTCCTCGATGCGATCGACCACGAAGCGCGCCTCGTCCTGCTCGTTATAGGCGGTGTACAGCTGGATGCGCTCGCCGTCGTGGCCATCGGTCCATAGCTGCTTGCCCATGCGCGCGGTGTTGTTGCCGATCACGGCATTGGCGGCCTTCAGGATGGTGCCGGTGGAGCGGTAGTTCTGTTCCAGCCGCACCACCTGCGTGTCGGGGAAATCCTTCTGGAAACGCAGGATGTTCTCCACGCGCGCACCTCGCCAGCCGTAGATGGACTGGACGTCGTCGCCGACCACGGTGATGTGTGCATCACTCCCTGCCAG
>CAZMAK010000093.1:0-5476 GCA_964564245.1 uncultured Ectothiorhodospiraceae bacterium
GGATTGGTGAATGAATCAGAGGTTCCCCAAGTTGGGACATGAAATTCAACCCCGGGCTGAACAAACCTTGCGTCCCTTCTCCCTCCGGGAGAAGGGTAGGATGAGGGGATCGAGAATCAGGCAGTTAACCAAATCAGATCCCCTCACCCCAACCCTCTCGGCTCTGGCTCCTGCTTCGCTCCCGGCTCGGGCGTCCTGCTTCGCTCCCTGGACCCGTACCGCCTGCATCCCTGCAGGCGTCCCGGAGGGAGAGGGAGTTTGTGGGACAGCAGTGATTTTACCTCAACCCTGATTGCGTGCATCATCGACAGTGGAAACACGTGGCCAGTCCCGGAAGCCGCCATTGAGTCAAGCACCGCCGCTGTTGCAAATCAGGGAACTCCTGCTGCCCCTGCTGGGGCCGGTGACGCTGTCACTGGCGGCCGGCGAATGCCTGTGCGTCACCGGTCCGTCCGGCAGCGGCAAGACGCTGTTCCTGCGTGCGCTGGCCGATCTCGACCCGCACGAAGGCGAGGTATACCTGCAGGATGTCCCGGCGCACACCATCGCGCCGCCGCAGTGGCGCCGGCAGGTCGGGCTCCTGCCGCCGGAGAGCAGCTGGTGGCTGCGCACGGCGCGTGCGCATTTCCCGGCGCAATGGCCGGCCGAACCGGCCGCCCGGCTCGGACTCGACGAGGCGGTGCTGGACCGGCCGGTTGCCCGACTGTCGAGCGGGGAACGGCAGCGGCTCGCCCTGTTGCGCCTGCTGGCAAACCGTCCGCACGTACTCTTGCTGGATGAGCCGACGGCGAACCTGGATGCGGACAACACGCAGCGCGTCGAAGCGTTGATCGCCGGGTACCGGCAACAGCACCCGGCGGCGGTGATCTGGGTCAGCCACGATCCGGCACAGGTGAGGCGCGTGGCGACCCGCGCCGTGCGCCTGGTCGACGGCTGCCTGAAGGAGCAGTGAGCCCGCATGCACATGGTCATCCTGGATAACGTCGATCTTGCCATTGCCGCGGCGCTGGTGCTGCTGCTGGCGCTGCTGTCCTGGTACATGAAAACCGGCGTCAGCCGGCAGCTGCTGGTGGCGGCGGTGCGGACCGCGTTGCAGCTGACCCTGATCGGGCTGGTGCTCAAGGTGCTGTTTGCCAATGCACAGCCGGGCTGGGTCGCGTTGCTGTCGCTGTGCATGCTGCTGATCGCCGGGCGCGAGGTGATGGTACGCCAGGAACGGCGTTTTCGCGGCTGGTGGGGTTACGCCGTGGGCGCGGTCTCGATGTTCCTGTCGTCCTTTGCCGTCACCATATTTGCGCTGGTGGTCATTCTCGACAATGCGCCGTGGTATTCGCCGCAGTACGCGATCCCGCTGCTCGGCATGCTGCTGGGCAACACCATGAACGGCATCTCCATTGCGATGGACCGCCTGAACCAGGCGGCGTGGGACCAGCGCCAGGTCATCGAGGCGCGCCTGATGCTGGGCGAGCGCTGGGACACGGCGATGGCCGAGTACCGGCACAAGGCAATCCGCAGCGGCATGATACCCATGATCAACGCCATGGCGGCGGCCGGCGTGGTCAGCCTGCCGGGCATGATGACCGGCCAGATCCTGGCCGGTTCGCCACCGGTGGAGGCCGTGAAATACCAGATCCTGGTCATGTTCCTGATTACCGCCGGTACCGGGCTCGGTACGCTGGCGGCCGTGAGCATCGGTTCACGGCACCTGTTCGACCAGCGCCAGCGCCTGTGTCTCGATCGCCTGCACGCGCCGGATTGATGTGGTATCGCATACTGCCGGTTTCCTGCCTGGGGGATTATCCTGAATCCAGGCTGCAGGGGCAGGGCACTGCGGGCGCGCCAGATTCCGTGACAAGAGTCTTCGCGGCTGCAAGCCGCTCCTGCAATGGATTCAGCTTGCAGGTACGTTGGCAGCTGTGCGGCAACTGCTTTCGTTGATACAGTCTGTCCAGTTCTCGCCACCGTCCGGGTCAGCAACCATGTCCAGAGCCGTATTTTTCACATTCCTCCTGATCCTGATACCGGCAAGTGCCCGGGCAGTCATTTACCGCTGCCAGGATGCCGATGGCGTACCGCGCTTTACCGATACGCCCTGTGACACGGCGACGCAAAGCCTGCGCAAGCTGCCGGACGACGCGGCCGCGACGCCGCCGCAGGACGAGCGTGGCGAAAAGACGCAGAAGCTGCTGCGTGCCTTCGAGGACGAACGGCGGCTCGCGCGTGAGCAGAAGGACAAGCAGGCGGCGCAGCGGGCGGAGCGCGCAAAACGCTGCAGCGCGGCACGCGGCCGTTTACAGAACATGCAGGATGCCAATGCCCTGTACCGCAACGAAGCCAATGGCGAGCGCCACTTCCTGACGGATGAAGAGCGGGAACAGGCCCTGGCAAGGGCGCAGCTCGCCGTGCAGCAGTGGTGCGGGGATCAATAAGTCAAAAAGGGGTCAGCTCCGAATGGCGCTGACATACAAGGGCTGGGCTGAGGGGGTCAGCCGGGCAGGGTGCCCCCATGCGAACCGATTCCACCACGTTCAAACAACGGGTCCCTTCTCCCGGCGGCAGAGGGAGTATACAGGACAGCAGTTGACCCGACTCCTGTTACGGGGCGCACCCTACTCCAGCGCCTGGGCGAAGAACTCCGGCGCGGTGAACGCGGCCTTGTGCATGGCGGCATTGTAGTAGCGCGTCTCGAAGCTCTTGTGCAGCGCGTCCTGCTCGCGGAACATTCCATCCAGCGGCTGTTTGCCGGCCATGGTGGCGCTCCACCAGCCGGACGGGTAACACGGTTGCGGGAAAAACAGCGTGCGCACGTCGGCAAAACCGGCGGCGCGCATGGCCTTGTGGATCGAGTTGATCAGGTCCATGTTATATAAAGGTGATTCACTCTGCTGCACCAGCAGCCCGTCCCTGCCGAGTGCGCGGTGGCAGTCGCGGTAGAACTCCTCGGTGAACAGACCCTCGGCCGGCCCGACCGGGTCGGTGCTGTCGACGATGACCACGTCCACGTTGCCGGGCGCGGTCTCCTTCATCCACCGGATGCCGTCGCCGAACAGGAACGCGGCGCGCGGATCATTGTTGGCCACGCACAGTTCCGGGAAGAACTCCTCGGCCAGCCGCGTGACGCGCTCGTCGATCTCGACCTGCAGCGCGTGCGTCACCCGGCCGTGCCTGAGCACCTCGCGCAGCGTACCGCAGTCGCCGCCGCCGATGATGACCACGCTTTCCGGTGAAGGATGGGTGAACAGCGCCGGGTGCGACATCATCTCGTGGTAGAGGAAGTTCTCGCGCGCGGTAAGCATGAACAGGCCGTCGATGGCCATCAGGTTACCGAATTTCTCGGTGGCGTAGATGTCGATGCGCTGGTATTCGGTCTGCTCGCTGTGCAGGTGCTCGCGGATCTTCACGCCGAAGGCGGAACCGCCCTCCTCGCAGCGTTCGGTGAACCACAGGGTGTTGTCAGTCACGGCAGCGGCCTCTCGGGTACATCGGGGAACCGAACAATACCGGATTCCGGGGGGCGCTGTCGATGAATGGCATTGCTATTGCACCCGTCTCTGATTATCGTCCGCTGTCATGACCTGGACCCCCGCAGACGCCCGCAGGCAGTACAACCTCCCCGGCTGGAGCGGGGGGTACTTCGACGTCGGCGGCGAGGGCCACCTGCTGGCGCGCCCGGGCGGGCGGCCGGATTCCCCGGCCATCGACCTGCGGGCACTGGTCGACCGGCTGCACGACGACGGGCTGACCCTGCCGGTGCTGGTCCGCTTCACCGACATCCTGCGCAGCCGGATCGACCGGCTGCACGGCGCCTTCACCACGGCCATGCAGGCGCAGGGCTACGATGCCCGTTACACCGCCATCTACCCGATCAAGGTCAACCAGCAGCAGCACGTGATCGACGCCATCGTCGCGCACGGCGGGCGGCGCATCGGTCTGGAGTGCGGCAGCAAGCCGGAACTGATGGCGGTGATCGGCAGCCTGCCGGACAACGGTGTGATCGTGTGCAACGGCTACAAGGACGCCGAGTACATTCGCCTTGCACTGATCGCGCAGCGGCTCGGACACCGCGTGGTGCTGGTGATCGAAAAGCTGTCGGAGCTGGAACTCATCATCGCCACCGCCGCGGCCATGTCCGCCAGGCCGGAACTCGGCCTGCGCGTGCGCCTGTCGACGGTAACCTCCGGCAACTGGCAGAACACCGGCGGCGACAAGTCCAAGTTCGGGTTCACCGCGGCGGGCGCGCTGGCCCTGGTCGAACGGCTGCGCTCGGCCGGCATGCTCGACTGCCTGACGCTGCTGCACTGCCATCCCGGGTCGCAGATCGCCAGCATCGAGGTATTCCGCGAGGCGCTGCTGGAGGTCGCGCGCACGTGGGTGGCGCTGTGCAGTGGCGGCGCACCGATCCGGACGGTCGACGTCGGCGGCGGGCTGGGGGTGGACTACGAAGGCACCGCCTCGCAGAGCGATTGCTCGATGAACTACGACATGGAACGCTATGCCAGTACCGTGGTGGAGGTGATCGGCGAGATTGCGCGCGTGCACCAGCTGGCGCAGCCGGACCTGATGACCGAGTCGGGGCGTGCGCTGACCGCACACCACGCGGTACTGATCACCAACGTGCTCGACACCGAGCGGGTGCTGTGCGAGCCGGGGACGGCCGATGCCGGCGACGCGGTGCCGGTGCAGGGGCTGCGCGCGGCACTGGAGCGTTGCTCGCCGGGCAACGCACAGGCGAGCTACGTCGAGGCGGGAGATGCCCTCACCGCGCTGCGCGACCTGTATCTCAACGGCGCGGTCGGCCTGCAGCAGCGTGCGCGCGGCGAGTCACTGTACTACGCGCTGTGCCGCAAGGTGCAGGCGTTTCTCGCCACGGCGCAACCGGATGCGCCGGAGCTGGACCAGATCAACCGCCGGCTGGCGGACAAGTATTTCTGTAATTTTTCGGTGTTCCAGTCGATGCCGGATGTCTGGGGCATCGACCAGGTATTTCCCATCGTGCCCCTGCAACGCCTCGACGAGCGCCCGGACCGGCGTGCGACGCTGCACGACCTGACCTGCGATTCCGACGGGCACATCGAGCGCTACGTCGACGACCACGGCGTGGAGTCGACCCTGCCGGTGCACGCCGTGACGGACGACGAGACCTACCTGCTGGGTTTTTTCCTGCTTGGCGCCTACCAGGAAATCCTTGGTGACATGCACAACCTGTTCGGCGACACCGACGCGGTGAATATCGAGTTCGGCCCCGACGGCGGTTACCGGCTGGTCGATCCGCGCCACGGAGACACGGTGGACGAACTGCTGCGCTATGTCGAGTTCGATCCCAAGCGGCTGATGGGACGCTACCGCGAAAGGCTCAACGCCGCCGGGCTGAAAGGCGCGGAACGCGCCACCTGCCTGCAGGCGCTGGAGGGCGGCCTGTTCGGTACGACGTACATGGAAGACGAGTAGGCCGTTTTGCAGATTCGCGCCTGCAAGG
>CAZMAK010000093.1:5576-8989 GCA_964564245.1 uncultured Ectothiorhodospiraceae bacterium
GGAGCGCCTTGCAGGCGCGAATATCGCTACACTGGTTGCTTTCAATCCCCAGGAGAATCCACCGTGAAAACCGGGATCATCGGACTGGGCGCCATGGGCGCCGGCATTGCGCGCAACCTGCACCGGGCGGGCCATCTCGCCGCGGCCTGGAACCGCAGCCCGGACAAGGCCGCGGCACTGCAGGCCGACACCGGCGTGTATCTCGCCAGTACACCCGCCGACCTTGCCGCACACAGCGAACTCGTCATCCTGTCGGTCTCCGCGGACGCGGACGTACTGGAGGTCATCGATGCACTGCGTCCCGGCCTGCCGCCCGGCGGCGTGGTACTCGATACCTCCACCGTCAGCCGCGAGACCGCGCAGGCCGCCGCCGCACGCCTGCAACCGGATGGCGCCTTCCTCGATGCGCCGGTCTCCGGTGGCACCGAAGGTGCACGCACCGGTACGCTGGCGATGATGGTCGGCGGCGATGCCGCCGTGCTCGCACGCATCCACCCGGTGCTGGAAACCATCGCAGGGCGCATCGAGCACATGGGACCGGTCGGGGCGGGGCAGGCCACCAAGGCGGTGAACCAGGTGATGGCCGCCGGCATCAACCAGGCCGTGACCGAGGCGCTGGCCTTCGGCGCGGCGCTCGGACTGCCCATGGACCAGGTGATCGAGGTGGTCGGCAGCGGCGCGGCCGGCAACTGGTTCCTGACCCACCGCGGCCCGACGATGACCCGGGGAATCTTCGAGCCCGGCTTCCGCGTCGCGCTGCACCACAAGGACCTCGCCATCTGCAAGCAGATGGCGTCCGCGTTCGGCGTGAACCTGCCGCTGGTCGAGATGACGCTGATCCACTACCGGCGCCTGATGCAGGCGGGCTTCGGCGACGAGGACATCTCCGCCCTGTACCGGGAGAAGCGCGCGTTGTTCGCGCGTGGTTCCGATTCAGTGGAAGGAGGATAGCGGAGCGATGCACGCCGAAGCGGGATGTCCACCGGTGGGTTCGCGCGTTCCCGCGCTCCTGCGAAAGCGCCCCGGGAAACTCACCCCGCAGGCAAATGTCCGGTCTTGACCAGGATCAGTGTCTCCTGCTCGACATAGGGAAAATGCCGGCTCAGGTGCGGACTGCGGATCCAGCTGCCAGCCGGGTAGCGGCCATGTTCGTCGATGAATTCACCCGAGATCACCAGGATCTCTTCACCACCCCAGTGCTGATGCGGCTGAAAGCGTTCCTGTTCCGGCCAGTAGACCAGCGCGGTGTGCTGCGCCTCGAATTCGTGCAGGGACAGCACCACCAGGTTGCCGATGCCCTGCTGCCACTGGTGATCTTCCGGGCGTACCACCACGCGCGCTGTATCCTGCGGGTGAAACTGGTCCAGCTTGACGAACAGCTTGCAGCCCTCACGACTGAACGGGGCATGCGATGAACCCGGCGGATTGCGCACGTAGCTGCCCATCGGGTAGTCACCGAATTCATCCGAGAAGGTACCCTGCAGCACAAAAATCTCCTCACCCAGCGGATGGCGGTGCGGCGGGAAGCGCGAACCGGGGGCAAAGGTCACCAGGCTTGTGGTGCGCCCCGACTCTTCTGCCACGCGTTCCAGGTGTACGCGCGACACCCCGTCGGCCGGGCTGGTCACCCAGGTCTGTTGCGCCGGCGTACTGACCACGGCGTGGTGGAAATCCATGTTGAGTCGAAAGGAGTCGGTCATATTCCGGGTCCGGTATTGATGAACGGGAGGGTCATCCGGCCTGGCAGGTTCACGCGCTTGCTGACCCCCCGGCGCAGGCCGTGATCGGGCATTACCGGCCTACCGGATTCCGCCCTCTGCCGGAGCGAGGCAACCCGAACCACCTTCAGTATATTGCATTGTCAGTCGTTGTGGTGCGGCCGGTCCAGCGGGCTGATTACGCCGACACCGGGACGGTTCAGTATGTGGGTATAGATCATGGTGGTGGACACATTTGCATGCCCGAGCAATTCCTGAACAGTGCGGATATCGTAACCGGCCTCCAGCAAATGCGTTGCGAAGCAGTGCCGCAGTGTGTGGCAGCCGACGCGCTTGTGAAGATGGCAGGCACTGGCAGCCCGTTTTACTGCTTTCTGCAAGGTACTTTCATGCAGATGGTGACGTCGTATCGTACCGCCACGGGGATCGACCGCAAGACGTCCCGATGGGAACAGGAACTGCCACTTCAGTTCACGTCCCGCAGCTGGGTACTTTCGGGCCAGTGCATACGGGAGCCGTACCTCACCATGACCGGCTGCAAGATCACGCTGGTGCAACTGATGCACAGACTCGATCTGAAGGCGCAGGTCGTCAGACAGGCTGGCTGGCAAGGGAACATAGCGGTCTTTCTTCCCTTTCGCCTGGTGCACCAGGATACGGCGGTACTCAAAATCGACATCCTGCACACGCAGCCGGAGGCCTTCGAGCAGGCGCATGCCGGTGCCGTATAGCAGGGATGCGACAAGTTTCTGCATACCCTGCATTGCAGCGAGCAGGGCCGAAGCCTCTTTCTGGCTGAGTACGACCGGAAGATTGCGTGGCCGCCGTGCGCGAACGAGATCCTCAAGCTCTCCCAGTTGTCGGCCCAGTACCTGCTGAAACAGAAAGACCATAGCATTGAGCGCCTGGTTTTGCGTGCTGGCACTGACGTTACGATGAATTGAAAGATAGTTCAGGAAGGAGCGTAGCTCGCTTGCGCCGGTTTCTTCCGGCGAACTATCCTGGCAGAACAGAATAAAGCGGCAAACCCATTGCTCATAGGTTTGCTCGGTGCGATAGGAATATCCGCGCCGGCGAATTTCGCTGGCCATGCTCACCAGCAAATCGTGGTGTCTTTCACGTACCCGGCTCATCGGACCCGTGTCCCTGCGCTGTTTCAGGGAGCAGAGTTCCTCGGGGGTCAGCTGGTGAACCGTGGTCGGGTGGTCGACTTCGAGCTCGCTGGCAGAATCTGACCAGAAGCGCCAGTCGACCTCCTGAGCGGCGGGCGTCAACAACAGGTCGCAATACAGAATCCGTATTGCATCGACGCATTGCCGAAATTGCCAGTCTGTCAGGCGGTTTTCGCGGCCTATTGCTTCCAGGTAAGAGGCAATTTCACTGCCTGACAGGGACTTGATTCGGTGGCCGTTTTGCGCCTTAATGAAGTCCTCGACGCGTTTTACATACCAGCGCCTCTGCTGTTGAGGTATGCCGGCTTTGTTCAGGCATGCCAGGTAGTTATCAAAGAACCGCGCAGTCGCGTCAGGGATGATGGCGGGGGAATCAAGCATGAGATTCTTCCGTGAAACAGTAGCGGGCTTCCAGCCCAGACAAGGAACGGTGCCGATGACGCTATCCCGATTCTTTCATTCGCACAATAGGCCGATTCCGCACTATTACGTAAGTTGCGGATTCCGTCTATTACACTGTTAG
>CAZMAK010000094.1:0-8879 GCA_964564245.1 uncultured Ectothiorhodospiraceae bacterium
AACAAACCGTGCGTCCCTTCTCCCGGAGGGAGAGGGAGTTTGTGGGACAGCAGTGAGTTTATGTCTGTTTTTTTCGGCATTCCCGCTGTTCTCCTGGCAGGCCAGTGCGCAGGAACGTCCTGTGATGAGTGCTTTCCCGTCGATGGCTGGGTATCCAGCGCTGCGATGACGCTGTTTTTATCCGCGTCCGTGCGCGAGAATGGCCGTATGACCACCGCACCGAAAGAATCCATGCGCATCGACAAGTGGCTGTGGGCGGCGCGTTTCTACAAGACCCGCTCGCTGGCGACCGATGCCATCACCGGCGGCAAGGTGCACTGCAACGGCAGCCGCATCAAACCCTCGCGCCAGCTGGCCATCGGTGACACCCTGACCATCCGGAAGGGGCCGTACCGCTTCGAGGTTACCGTGCAACGGCTGACGCCACAGCGGCGCCCGGCGGAGGAGGCGCGTACGCTGTACACGGAGTCCGTCCAGAGTGCCGATGAACGTCACGCCCGGTACGCGCAGCGCAAGCTGGAAGGCCATGACGTGCGTCAGCGCGAGCGCCGGCCGGACAAGCGCACCCGGCGCCTGATTCATCGCTTCAAGCAGGAGAGCAGTGCATGAGCCGACCCGTCACACCGGCGCTCGCCGTCGACACCATCATCGAAATGGCCGACCGGCCGGGCCGGCCGATCGTGCTGATCGAGCGCAGGAACCCGCCACACGGCTGGGCGCTGCCCGGCGGTTTTGTCGATGTCGGCGAAACCCTGGAGGCGGCGGCCGTGCGCGAGGCCCGGGAGGAGACCTCGCTGGATGTACAGTTGCGGCTGTTGCTGGGCGTCTATTCCCGCCCGTCACGTGACCCGCGCGGCCACACGGTAACGCCGGTGTTCATCGCCGAGGCGACCGGCACGCCGTGTGCGGCCGACGACGCCAGGCACCTGGACCTGTACCTGCCGCAACATTGCCCGCCACTGGCCTTCGACCACGACCTCATCATCGCCGACTACCTGCACTGGCTGGAGACCGGCCAGGTGGCCCCGTTACGGTTCTAGCCGGTGTTACACTGTCTGTACTTTCAACCACCCGGACCGAGGTCATCCCATGTCGGAATTCACCAACGTCACGGTCGTCAAGCAGGCGAACGTGTATTTCGACGGCAACGTGGTCAGCCGCACCATCCGTTTTGCCGATGGATCGGTCAGGACGCTCGGCTTCATGCAGCCGGGGGAATACCGTTTCAATACCGGCGCACCCGAACTCATGGAGATCCTGTCCGGCGAGCTGGACGTGCAACTGCCCGGCAGCACGGACTGGAAGCCGGTGCAGGGCAACGAATCGTTCCGGGTGCCGGGGGATGCGGAGTTCAGCGTGCGCGTCCGTACCCCGACCGATTACTGCTGTTCGTTTCTCGACTGAGTCGGTTTCTGCACCAGGCCATGACTGCCGGCAAGAATATCCTGGTACTGGGCTATGGAGAGATGGGGCATGCCATGGAGTGCCTGCTCGGCTCTCGCCACGTGCTGCAATTCTGGGACATCCGTCCACTGGAGAACCAGGAACCGGTACGGCTGGAGGAGGCCGCCGCGAGTGCGGAGTTCGTGCTGTACTGCGTACCGGTCACGCCACTGGCGGAACTCGCGGAACGGGTCCTGCCGTGCCTGTCGGCCGGCAGCATTTCCCTCAGTATCGCCAAGGGACTCGACGAGGCCGGTCGGCCGGCACCGCACATCCTGGCGGACGTCTACGCGGCGCACCGTGACTACGGTGTGCTCTATGGCCCCATGATCTCCGAGGAGATCCGTGACGGACGACCGGCCTACGCACAGCTTGCGGTCAGTGCACCGGTCTGCATGGCCCCGGTGCAGCAGCTGTTTGCCGGTACCGGGCTGGCGCTGGAACCCACGAACGACATGGACGGCATCGCCTGGTCGTCGGTACTCAAGAATGTCTACGCCATGCTTTTCGGAGTGGCCGATGGCCTGCAACTCGGCGACAACGTGCGTGGTTACCTGGTGGTACAGGCATTGCAGGAGATGCAGGAGATCGTGACCGGCCGGGGCGGTCAGCCCGGCACGGCACGTCAGCTGGCCGGGCTCGGTGACCTGGTGACGACCGCAACCAGTGCCGGTTCACATCACCATGCACTGGGCCGGCAGCTTGCACACGGTGCCGGGGGTCTGGCCGGAGAAGGGGTGCATACACTGCGGATGTTGCGGAAATTCGACCTGTTGCAGGGTGTCGATTGCCCGCTGGTGGATCTGGGCCAGCGGCTCGTGGAACAGCCGGCCCGTGCACGCGAGTTGCTGCGTGAATGGTTGCCCGGTGCCTGAGGCGGCATGATTTTCCGTGGTGAAAGCCGTAGAATGCGCCTTCGGATTTCTGTTGCACCTGTCCTGAACTGAAGGAATCGCATGCGTCCCGCCCAGTTGCTGACCGTACTCGAGCGTGAATTCCAGGCTGCCGCGCATGCCGTGCATACCCCGGTGATGCTGTGGGGGCCGCCGGGGGTGGGCAAGTCGCAGATGGTGGCGCAGGTCGCCGAACGCCACGGCATGCCGGTCATCGATGTGCGCCTGTCACAGATGGAGCCCAGTGACCTGCGCGGCATTCCGTTCCGGGTCGAGGATCGCGTGGAGTGGGCGGTACCGTCCATGCTGCCGGATGCCGACCGGCACGGTCCGCAGGGCATCCTGTTCCTCGACGAAATTACCTCGGTTCCGCCCAGCGTGTCCGCGGCCGCCTATCAGCTGATCCTGGACCGGCGGCTGGGCGCCTATACGGTACCGCAGGGCTGGGCGATCTTCGCCGCCGGCAACCGCCAGGGCGACCGTGGCGTGACCTACACCATGCCGGCACCGCTGGCCAACCGTTTCTCGCATTTCGAGGTGGATATCAACCTCGATGACTGGGTCGCCTGGGCCTATGCCCATCACATCGACGAACGCCTGATTGCGTTCCTGCGCTTCCGTCCCGAACTCCTGTTCGAATTCGACCCGGCGCACAATCCGGTGGCGTTCCCGTCGCCACGCTCCTGGGAATTCGCACACCGGGCCCTGCTGAAATTCGGTGATGTACAGGAGCTGCTGACCGGTGCGCTGCAGGCCTGTGTCGGACCGGCGGCCGGTATCGAGCTGTCGGCGTTTGTGGAGAACCTCGACAAGCTGCCGGACATCGATGCCATCGTGCGAGGCGAGAAGGTGGGTGTGCCGAAGGAGACCGACCTGCAGTATGCCGTGGCCGCCGCACTGGTGGGGCGCGCGATCCGGGCAAAGAGCGCCAGCAATCCGGCCGGTATCTACGGGCATATCCTGCAGTACGCCGGCAGTTTCCCGCAGCGTGAAATGGGTGTAATGCTGGTGTCCGACATGTACCGGGCCATCGGTCAGGAGATCTTTGCCGTGCCGCAGTTCTCGAAGTGGGCGAACATCGTGGCCGACGTGATGCTGTACGATGCCTGATCTGTGCCGGTTTTTGCCCGACAGGGGTTCGCGCATAAGATGCGTTCCTGTGGAAAACGAATGCTCCTACAGGACTGAATCTGATCCCCTCACCCCAACCCTCTCCCGGAGGGAGAGGGAGTGTATGGGACAGCAGTGCCTGTCCTCCGTTTATGCAAGCTTCAGGAAAGAAATAAATACATTTTTCCGTGTTATTCCGTGTGCTTCCGTGGCAAATTACTTGCTTGTAATCATGCAGTAGCTGTCTGTAATTCCATCAACCATGACTGACGAAATCGAAACCAAGCTCTCCGCGGCCCGCACCCGGCTGATCCTCGACAAACCGTTCCTCGGTGCGCTGGTGCTGCGCATGCCGATGAAACCGGCGGATCCGAAGTGGTGTGCCACTATCGGCACCGACGCGCGGGCGTTCTACTACAATCCGGACTACGTCGACGGCCTGTCGCTGGAACAGACCCAGTTTGCGCTGGCCCACGAGGCACTGCACTGTGCATTGTCACACTTCGCGCGCCGCGAACACCGCAACGGGCAACGCTGGGATGTGGCCTGTGACCTCGCCATCAACCCGATCCTGATCCGCGAGGGGATGACGCCGGTGCCCGGTGCACTGTTCAACGTGGGTTTCGAGGGCATGATGGCCGAGGAGATCTACCCGCTGGTCAAGGAAAACCCCGAGCAACAGACCCATGACCAGCACCTCTACGGCAAGGAGAGCCAGGGCAGGTCACAAGCGGAGACCGGCGGGATGGATCGGCCGGATCGACCGGATGAACGGGGCGACGGGGGTGGCGCGGCGGGCGCACCGGCCGGGGATTCCGCCGGGCCGCCGGAGCCGCTCAGTGAGCAGGAAAAGGAACAGCTGTCCGTGCAATGGCGCCAGCGCCTGGCCGGCGCCGCGCAACAGGCCATGCAGGCCGGCAAGCTTGGTGCCTCGCTGCGCCGGCTGGTCGACCACCTGCTGCAGCCCCAGTTGCCCTGGCGCATGCTGCTGGCGCGCTACATGACCGCCGCAAGCCGTGATGACTACAGCTACATGCGTCCGTCGCGGCGCGAGGGGGCGGCCATCTTTCCCAGCCTGCGCAGCTCGCAGATCGACGTGGTGGTAGTGCTCGATACCAGTGGATCGATCCGGGACGAGGAGATGCGCGAGTTCGTCAGCGAGGTCGATGCCATCAAGGCGCAGGTCCGCGCACGCATCACGTTGCTCGCCTGCGATGCGCGGCTGTCCGCCGACGGTCCCCGGGTCTACGAGCCGTGGGAGGCGTTCGAACTGCCAGCGAATCTCCGTGGCGGGGGCGGGACCCGTTTCACCCCGGCGTTCGAGTGGGTGGAGCAGTCCGGCTGCGTACCGGATCTGCTGGTGTATTTTACCGATGCCGAGGGCGAGTTCCCCGGACAGGAACCGCGTTTTCCCGTGATCTGGCTGGTCAAGGGGCGGTCAACGGTACCCTGGGGACAGCGGGTCCAGCTGAACTGAGCGGCATAAAACCCCTCCATCCCCCCATTTATTCTGTTATCTGGCCATTCCCGGCCCGGACGGGGATAATACGCGCACTTTTCACCAGCACGATTTCACAAGGAGCACACCATGCGGGTAATCCTGTTAGGCGGGCCCGGTGCCGGCAAGGGCACACAGGCCAACTTCATCAAAGAGCGGTACAACATCCCCCAGATCTCCACCGGTGACATGCTGCGTGCCGCCGTCAAGGCCGGTACCCCGCTGGGTGTCGAGGCCAAGAAGGTGATGGATGCCGGCGGCCTGGTGTCCGACGACATCATCCTGGGCCTGATCGACGAACGCCTGAAGGAAGACGACTGCCAGAACGGCTACCTGTTCGACGGCTTCCCGCGTACCCTGGCACAGGCCGATGCGCTCAAGGACAAGGGGATCGCCATCGATGCCGTGGTCGAGATCGATGTCGATGACAATGAGATCATCAAGCGCATGAGCGGCCGCCGTGTGCACCTGGCATCGGGTCGTACCTACCACGTGGTGTTCAATCCGCCGAAGGTCGAGGGCAAGGACGACGAGACCGGCGAGGACCTGATCCAGCGCGATGACGACCAGGAACAAACGGTGCGGGCGCGTCTCGATGTCTATCACAAGCAGACCGAACCGCTGATCCACTATTATTCGAAGTGGGCGCAGCAAGGTGGCGACGGCGCGCCGAAGTACGTCAGGATCAACGGCATCGGCAAGGTGGATGCGATCCGTGACTCGATCTTTGCCGGTCTGGATGGCTGAGCACGCCTGAGCGATCCGGGAAAAGGCCGGCCTTGCCGGCCTTTTTTCTTTCTGTGACAGCCGGATATGCTGCGTCCAGGGTAGTACCTACGTACCACTGTTGCGGGTGTGGTGTTACCTGTTACAATTTTTGCCGACGTCAAATATGTGACATTTCAGGCCTTCATGGCCAGCAGGGAAGGCAGGGCAGGTCACTGTACAACTGCGAATAATCAAGTTGCCCCTTGTCCATCGCCGGCGTGCAATGGACAAAGGCCAACACACCACGCGGGACCGGATGTCCCGCCTTTGTACAGGGACGTCAGGAGTCATTATGAATGCGGGTCCGGACAGGCCGGAGGAAATCGACAGCGGCAGCCGACGCAAATTGTTGCGCCTGCTTGGCTCCCTGCGTGAAACACCGGCCGGCAGTGTCATCTACCGCCAGGTGGAAGGCATGCTGGAAGACCTTTCCACGCAGCATCTGCAGACCGAGATGGCCTATTCGGGCTTTGTCAATGTCCTGCTCGAGGCCTTTGTCGCCCACCTGACCCGTGGCAGCTCCCGTTATTTCCAGGTCAGGTTGTTACAGGCACGCCTGCAACCACCACTGACACCGACCGAGCTCACGGTCCTGGGCAGCTTTGTGCACGAATACGCCGGCCGGTTGCAGGCCAGCGGCGAGCTGGATACCGGCGTACTCGCATCCGCCGTTCATCCGTTGCTGGCCGCGTTCGGCATCGACAGCCTGCCGGAGGAAACGGCACCGGCGGCTGAAACCCGGTTCGCTCCGTCTCCGGAGGCGCGCGCAACCACCGTGCCGGATGCGGACACGCTCCCGGAAGAGGGCGATGCCGGCACACCGGGTGTGGAAGTCATGGTCAGCGCCGAACCGGCTGCGGTTATCGCGCCGCTGCCGGAAGCGGAACCGGAGGAGGAGATCAGTGAGGAAATCCCGGCCGGGCAGGACCTGGCCGCGATCAATCGCAGCGAGCTGGAACTGCGCCGCGAGGAGATCGCCAAGCTGCAGGCCACGCTGGGCGAACAGGTCATCGAGACCATCAGCAAGAACGAGGAGTTCGGGGCCATCCTGGAGAAGGTGCTGGGAGAACTGCGCCAGGCGGCGGATGTCGCCGACATGGAAAATGTCCGCTGGACGCTGATCCGCGAGGTCGAGAAGCTGATGAGCGGCCATCATGATCTCGCCGACCAGCTCGACAGCACCAATCACTACCTGCAGCTGTATGAATCCGACAGCCGCCAGCTGACCGACGAACTGACGCGCGTGCGCCTGCTGAGCCTGACCGACGAACTGACCGGTCTGCCGAACCGGCGTGCCTTCATGCGCCGGCTCGAGGACGAGGTGGCGCGGGTACAGCGCTATGGTTTTCCCCTGTCCTTCGTGCTGATCGATCTTGACCATTTCAAGTCAGTGAACGATGAACACGGTCACGGCGCCGGAGACGAGGTGCTGCGTGTGTATTCCAAGAACATCCTGTCCATCTTCCGCCACCATGACATGGTGGCGCGCTACGGTGGCGAGGAATTTGCCGTGCTGTTGCCCAACACCGACTCCGACGGCACCATTCGCGCGCTCAACAAGGTGCGCCGCCGTGCCGCGGAAACCCGCTGGCAGACCAATGGCGCGGCCTACACGGTCCCGACGTTCTCGGCGGGTGTGTCGCTGTACAAACCGGGTGAATCCGTCAGCGCCTTCATCGAGCGGGCGGACAAGGCGCTGTATCGCGCCAAGCGTCTTGGCCGGAACCGTATTGAACTGGACATGACCTACCACAAGGACAGCAGTCTGGACGAGCCGCGCCGTCGCAGCACCGACCAGGTGTAGTGCCCCCGGGGGCAGGCCTGCGCAAAGGCATCGCTGTATACACAAGTCTGCCATGCCATAGGTGCGGGTGCCGGGTACCTGTATAATCGACGCAATCGATTACACCGGAGACAGACTCATGGCTACCATTGCACTTACCGGCAAGGACTTTGACCGTACCATCAACGACAATGACATCGTGTTGCTGGACTTCTGGGCATCCTGGTGCGGGCCCTGCCGGCAATTCGCACCGGTGTTCGAGGCCATGTCGGAACAGCATCCCGACATCGTGTTCGCCAAGATCAACACCGAGGAGGAGCGCGACATCGCCGCGCAGTTCCAGATCCGTTCCATCCCCACCCTGATGGTGTTGCGGGAACAGATTATCGTCTACGCACAGCCCGGCGCCCTGCCGCCGGCCGGTCTCGCCCAGATCATCGAAAAGGTGAAGGAGCTGGACATGGATGATATCCGCCGCCAGATCGCGGAGCAGGCAGATGCGCAGGAGCAGTCGAAATGAGGCGCCTCCTGCTGGCCGCATTGCTTGGCCTCATGGCCGGTCAGCACCCGGCCCTGGCCGACGATACGGTCCGTTACAACCAGGTCAATCTTTCCGCACAGGTCAGTGAACAGGTTGGCAACGACACCATGCACGTGACGCTTGCCAGTTATGCCGAGCACAGTGATGCAGCCCGACTGGCGGAAAGCATCAATCGCGACATGGCATGGGCCCTGTCGGTGGTGAAGCCGCACAAGGCGGTCAAGGCCGCGACCGGCAGCTACCAGACCTGGCCGCTGACCTCCAGGGATGGCCGCACCACGACCGGCTGGCGCGGCCAGCAGACGCTGGAACTGGAAAGCCGGGACAGCGGGGAACTCGGCAAGCTGGCGGGCGAGTTGCAGGAACGCCTGAAGATCAACGGCATGAATTTCACGGTCTCCGACGAGCGGCGCACCGGCGTGGAAAACCGGCTCATCGGCAGTGCGCTCGACGCGTTCAAGGCGCGTGCACAGATCGTTGCAAGCAACCTCCAGGCGCGCGAGTTCCGGATCGTGTCGATCAGTATCAACACCTCCGCGCAGCCGCCGCCCGTGTATCGCCCCCGGATGGCACTGGCGGTCGCGGAAGGGGATTCCGCGGTGGCCATCGAGAACGGGGAGAGCCAGGTGCAGGTCAACGTCAGCGGCACCATCGAGCTGGTGATGCCCTGACCGGCGGTTGAACAGCCCTCGAGCGGGAGCGCTGGAAGACGGTTTAATCGTCACGGGAGCACACGGAACAATCATGAATCATTTCCGTGTGCTCCCGCGGTTAAATATCTATTGTTTCACTGCTGTCCCATATAAATCCGTTGAACGATCAGTAAGTCTTTCACTATGCACG
>CAZMAK010000095.1:0-8713 GCA_964564245.1 uncultured Ectothiorhodospiraceae bacterium
TCAGGGTGAACACCACCTCGTGGATCGAGATGCTGATGAACTGCGTGCTGTCGTAAGGCACCAGCCAGCTCACCCCCGGCGGGAAGTAGTCGTCCAGCTCGTTCATCCGCGTGCGTATCGCATCGGCCACGTCCAGGGCATTGGCATTCGGCGCGAGCAGGATGGCGAAACCCGCGATGGGATCGCCGTTGAGATGCACGTCATGGCCGTAGGACTCGGCCCCGAGCGCGACGCGGGCAACGTCCCTGAGCCGCACGCTGCTGCCGTCCGGGTTGGTGCGCAGGATGATCTCGCCGAACTGGTCCGGGGAGGTGAAGCGGCTGGCGGCGTTCACCGAGGCGCTGAAGCCCTGGCCCGGCGGGGCCGGTTCCGCCCCGATGTAACCGGCGGCGATCTGCACGTTCTGCGCACGCACCGCGTCGAGCACCTCGGCGGCACTCAGCCCGTAGCCGTGCAATTGATCCGGGTTGAGCCAGATGCGCATGGCGTAGGCGGCGCCGAACAGGCTGGCACTGCCGACCCCGGGCAGGCGCTGGATCGGATCGAGCACCTGGGAAGAAATCAGGTTGTTGAGGGCGTAGGTGTCCAGGCTGCGGTCCTTCGAGTGCAGCGCCACCACCATGAGGAAATCGTTGTTGGCCTTGGAGACGGTGATGCCGTTCTGCAGCACCTCCTGGGGCAGGCGCGGCTGGGCGATGCTGAGCCGGTTCTGTACCTGCACCTGTGCGATATCGGGGTCGGTGCCGCTGGTAAAGGTCAGGGTGATCTGCACCGTGCCGTTCGAGCGCGAGGTCGAATCGAAATACAGCAGGTTGTCGACGCCGGTGAGCTGCTGTTCGATCACCGAAGTCACGGTCTTCTCGATCACCTCCGCGCTGGCGCCGGGATAGACCGCGCTGATACTGATCTGCGGCGGTGCAATCGGTGGATAGGCGGAAACCGGCAGTTTGAAGATGGACGCACCGCCGGCCAGGGTAATGAGTATGGCAATCACCCAGGCGAAGATCGGCCGGTCAATGAAAAATTGCGGCATCTACGCGGCGCCTCAGTGTGCGGCGGCAGCGGGGCCGGCCGCCGGCACCGTGGTAGCGTTGCCCCCCGGCTTCACCTTCTGCAGCCCCTCGACGATCACCCGGTCCCCGTCCTGCAGGTCACCCGTGACGACCCAGCCGGTGCGGGTCATGCCGTGGGTCTCCAGCCGGCGCTGAGCGACCTTGCCGTCCGTGCCGACGACGAACGCATAGGCGCCCTGCCCGTCACGCGACACGGCGGCCTGGGGCAGCACGAAGGCCTGGTCGATCGTGCCGCTGGTCAGGCGCAGGTTGACGAACATCCCCGGCAGCAGCGAATGGTCCGGGTTCGGCAACACGGCACGCAGCGAGACCGCGCCCGTGCCGGGATCGACGGCGAGATCCGAGTAATCGAGCGAGCCAGGCTGAGGATAGGATGTCCCGTCCGGCAACAGCACCTCCACCTGTGCCGGGTGCTGCGCGGCCGCGCCGTCGCGCAGTTCCCGCCACTCGGTCACTGACTGGCTGAAGTTGACGTAGATGGGATCGATCTGGTCGATCGTGGTCAGCTCGGTCGCCTCGCCCTGGCCTACCAGCGCGCCCTCGGTCACCAGCGAGCGGCCGGCGCGGCCGGCGATGGGTGCAGTGACGGTGGCATAGCCCAGGTCGAGGCGGGCACTTTCCACATCGGCCTGCGCCTGCTTGACCGCCGCCGCCGTGCTACGCCCGGTGGCCAGTGCGTTATCCAGATCCTGGGTCGAAACCAGTTGCTTCGCGGCGAGTTCCCGGTAGCGTTTGGCCACGGCCGCGGCATTGGCGGCATCGGCCTGTGCGCGGGCCAGTGCCGCTTCCTGCGCATGCAAGGCCGCCTGCAACGGCGCGGGATCGATCCGGTACAGGACATCGCCCTGTCCGACGTCGGTGCCTTCCCGGTACACGCGCTCGAGGATGATGCCGGCCACCCGGGCCCGCACCTGCGCGACCCGCGTCGGCGCCAGGCGTCCGACGAGTTCGCGGGTAAGCGGCACGCTGTGCGGGTGGACCTCGACGACGGCCACCTCCGGAGGTGGCGGGGTCTCCGGATTCTGTGAAGTCACCTGATCGCAGGCGGCCAGCAACAGCGCGGCGCTCAGCAATACGGGTCGTAGTATGCGTGGTTTCATCAATGATCCTTGCAGGACAAACTGGAACTACACAGGCATTCCGTAAGTATGGTCTGCCACCGGCTACGGTCCGGTGTAGCGGAAGCATAACCCACGCAGGCAAACGGGGACAGACCACGTCGTTGCGAGGCTTCGACGCCAGCCGACTGTTGCCCGCCGTAAAATGTGGTCCGTCCCTGACTTTCCATTTTTACCTGGCGGCATGGTATAAATAGGGCACGCCGGTCACCGGGCGCCGCCCGGAGCGACTACCGTCCCGTTCTCCCGGACCAGATGCAGCACCATCCCGATCGACCATCATGAACCACCAGGCTGACACCGGAAACCTCGCCAACCGCCAGTCCATACTCGAGGCCATCCACGCCCTGCTCGAAAGCAACGGCGGCATCGATGAAACGCGCGCCAAGGAGGTCCGCAAGGCCGTCGACACCCTGCGCAAGGCCGATGACGCCCCTGCCCCCGCTGACGACCCGCCCGCCACGGAGCGGAAACTGGATGTGGACATCGACGCCGGCCTGGAAACCCTGCGCGAACGCGTCAACCGCCAGGTGGAACGCCGCAACCGTGATTATGAAAAAGCCCGGCAACTGCTGGAGGAAGTGGAAAATGCTCTGGCCGCCAGCGAACTGCAGGGCGCGGAACATGCCTACCAGCGGTTGATGTCCGTCATGGGCAATATCCCCGGTCTGTCCGAACAGCGCTGGCAGAACATCGAGGAGCGGCTGAATCACGTGCGCCCGCAGCTGCGCAAACTCGAATCCTGGCGCCACTGGGGGACCAGCCAGGCACGCCAGGAACTGATCGGGCAGATCCGCCAGATGAAGGACGCCGGCCTGCCACCGGAACAGCTCGCCCAGCGCATCAAGGAGGCCCGCGCGCAATGGCAGACCTGGGACAAGTCCGGCGACCACGCCGGCAAGGACCTCTGGAAGCAGTTCGATGACACCTGCAAGGAGGCCTACCAGCCCTGCAAGGAACACTTCAGGCAGCTCAAGAAACAGCGCGCGGAAAACCTCATACAACGCCAGGCCCTCATCGACCGGCTGAACGAACGGTTCGAGGCCACCGACTGGAAGTCTCCCGACTGGCGCGACATCGACCGCTTTGTCCAGCAGGCACAGCGCGACTTTCACCGGGCCGGCACGGTCGATTTCCGTCACCGCAAGGCCATCGCCCGTGCCATGGACGAGGCACTGGAACGCTTCGACCACTACCTCTCCCGTGAACGCGAGCGCTCGCTGCACGTACGCGAACGGCTGATCACCGACGTCGAGGCACTGGCGGGCATGGACAACCTGCGCGAGGCACTGGACCGGCTCGATGCCCTGAAAAAGCAGTGGACGATCACGGTACCCGGGAAACGCAACACGGAAAACCGGCTCTGGAAACGCTTCCAGGCGGCCTGCGACGGGGTCTATCACAAGCGGGATGCCGAACGCAGACAACACGACGCCGAGCGCCATGATCACCTCAGCCTCAAGCAGGCCGTGATCGAGGAACTGTCCACGGCCGCGGCCGCCCCGGATGCGGAACTGCTGGCCAACACCGCGCAACTGGCCCGCAGCCAGGCACGCTGGCAGGACATCGGCCCGGTGCCACGCAAGGAGGAAGCATCGCTGGAAAGGCACTGGCGCACGGCGCAGCAGCAGTTCCGCAAGGCACTGGCTGTCGCCGAAGCCCGCAACCGGGCCGCCGAACTGGATCACCTCGCCCGGCAGGCGGCCCTGTGCCGGCAGTGGGAACAGGCCACCCTCGCCGGCCAGGCAATCGATGCCGCCGCCGCGGAGGCCGAATGGAACGACCTGCCCGCAGCGGGCGCTGCTACCGCCGCGGCCATGGAGCAACGTTTCCGGCAGGCATTCACCCGCCCGGACGAGGCCACCCTGGCCGGCAACCTCGCCGCCCTGCAGCAGGCCTGTCTGCGGCTGGAGGTACTGCTGGAACTGGAATCCCCCGCGGATTGCCAGGCCGCCCGCATGGCCTGGCAGGTCGAACGCCTCAATGCCTCCCTGCACAAGACGCTTGACCGCCAGGATACCGTCGAGGACCTGTTGATGAGAGCGCTGTCAACGGGGGCGGTACCGGTGGCGTATGCAGAACCGCTCGACCAGCGCCTGCAACGCTGCCTGGAGCGTTACCACCAGCGGCAGTAAGGAAAACGGGGGCTGACCACGGTTTTGCAGCAGGCAAGTGATAACCGGCGTCGAGACCTCATACCAGCGTGGTCCATCCCGGTTTCTCCAGGGAACTCCACTGGCTGGATGCGAGATTGACGCAACCGTTTACGCGCTCATATACTTTTTTGCACCGGTTGGCGACACGCATCGATCCACGTTGGGGGGGTAACGAGCATGATCAGGCACCTGGCATTGTGTGGACTCGTTACAATCTGCAACGCAGCCTGGGCGTCAGAACCCGAACCGACGAAGCAGGTGGACCAACCCGGGGCGAAGAGCATGCCTGCGGAACAGGCACCGGCAGAAAACGGGATTGTCACGCGATCGACGACGATCACCGGCGGCGCAATGAGCACCGACAGCCGTAGCGCGGTCATTCAGGATTCTTCCAGGACCGTCATGGTAATCGGCCGCTCAGGCGTGACAGAAATTCCCTATGGCACAACCAGACAGGCGCTGGAGAAAATCGCGAAGACCAGGGCACTGCCGTTGAAAAAGCTCTCCGACAGCGAGTGGGTGCTGGGAGTGAATGGTGCTCACATCGTGTTCAGGAACGGCAAGGTGGCCGGCGAGAAACTCAACCTGGGATTCTGAGGCAGGCGATAACGGCCTGGCACCGCAAGTTGTCATGCCGGGCGCTACCGGGTGTCGCAGCACATTCTTCCTGATATTCCCGGACACTCCGGTTATTTCCCCCGGCATCCTGTGGGTCTTCCTGACACCCGGTGTTTGAGCAGTTCCCTGTCTGCTGCCGGAATACACCCTGCCCGGCACCAGTTACGATTTACCGCATGCCGGATGTTGAGCGGCTGATCAGGCGCTCTGGACCGTGAAACGGCCTTCCGGCAGGGTTCCCTTTCCTACCGGGGCCGGGTGCGTAATGAAATCCCCGGTGGCAGATACAGGTCGGTGGGCTCCAGGCGGTCGATCAGACGTTCCCACAGGGAGCCGGTCTCCGTGCCGAGCACCGCGTTCACGTCACCGGGCAGCAGATGCCAGTAGTGGTGACTGATCTCGCGTTCGAGCTGTCCGGCGTACCACCCGATGTGCCCGAAATAGCAACGCACCCGCGGGAACGGCTTCGCGTTGTCCTGCAACAGCCGGTCGAGGACGGGCCGTGGGTCGTAGCTGGCAAAGACATCGCCGCTCACATGGAACACCAGCCCGGAATCGTCCTGCTCCCGCCAGTCGCGGTTCTGCACCACGATCGTCATGATCTCGGGATTGACCGGCCCGCCGCTATGCAGCGTCCGGGAGGCCAGTGCCGTATTGTCGAGTTCGGGCAGCCAGTCGGTCAGCCGGATCGGCGTCGGGTGGTTCACGATGACGCCGACGGTCCCGTGCGCGTCGTGCTGCAGCAGGTAGACCACGGACGCACTGAAGTACGGATCGCGGAAGGAGCGGCTGGCGACTAGCAACACACCGGGAGCGGGCCCGTCCGGCATGTCGTGCGTGACCGGATCGGGCGCCATAAAACTGGCCTGTACGTATGTGCTGCCCCCGGTGAACAGCACTAACAGGGCTGGCAGAACCTGTCGACAGACGCGCCACATAGGATGGATTGTAGCCGCTGCCAGGCCGGTTGCCAGCGATCGCACGGCAGTGAGACGAACTGCCACCGCGAGGGCGGGTCTTCCCGCGACCCGCTCACGTCCCCGTTCCGCGGGAATCCCCTGTGCTGCCGTCCCGGGCCCGTGGACGGGATGACCGCTCAACCACCCGGACCCGGCATCCGCCGGGGAGACACGTCCACCGATAATCCATGGTCAAAATATCTTCATGGTTCGTACACCGGATTGTCACAAACCATGGCTAGAGTGCCGCTCACTGTTTATTCCAACAATGCAAGGAGCGATACTTTAATGAGAAAGAAGATTTCAGTGGGTGCGCTGCTGGCCGCCCTTTCCACCAGTGCCGCGCATGCCGCTCCTGTGGTGAAGAGCGTGGAGTTTACCGGCACACCTGCACCACAGACCCGCGAAGAAATGGCAATGGCCTATACCGGTTCCAGTGCGGTCGTGACCTATGCCAACGGCAGGACCAGAACCTTTCCGCTGAGCTACAACGTGCTGTACAGCTCCGGCGACCAGATCGGTGACTGGAAGGCCGGCACCGTCGTTGACAAGGACGGCACCCCGCTGGAACAGGCCGCCGTCGACGAAGCCGGTACCGTGGCACAGGGTCCGTTCTTCGCCAGGGCCCCGGATTCCAACACGCTGCTCAGGGCGGGCAACTCCATGTTCCTGGTGACCCATTTCGAGTACGACACCGAAACCCCGAACGCCGCCGATCCTGCCAGCATGGTGAATCTCTATGGTGCACTGCCCATGGTGATGGACCTGGCCAGCATCGAACAGAATCACAGGACCGGTGAACTCAGGGCAACGGATCTGAAAAACATCGACATGAGCGATGTGGGCGGCCTGTGGATCCCCTGCGCCGGTGAACTCACACCGTGGAACACGCATATCGGCGGTGAGGAATACGAGCCGGATGCCCGCAACTACCAGGACCGGCCGCTGACCGCGATGAACCTGTTCCTCAAGACCCCCGGCCAGACCGCGGACCAGGGCGGTGCGAACCCGTACAGCTACGGCCTGGCGACCGAGGTGGAGGTCCGTCATAACGGACGTACCGAGGTGGTCAAGCACTATGCCATGGGCCGCCTCGCCAACGAACTGGCTCATGTGATGCCCGACATGCGCACGGTGTACAAGGGCGATGACGGCTCGGACGTGATCCTGGCCATGTTCGTCGCAGACCACCCTGCCGACCTGTCCCGTGGCACACTGTATGCCGCCAGACTGGAGCAGACCGATGGCACCGGTGGCGGCCGATTCAATCTCGAATGGATTCGTCTCGGCCATGCCTCCGACGGCGAGATCCGGTCCCTGGTGCGGGACGGAATCCGGTTCACGGATATGTTCGATGTGATCACCAGCGGCGACTACCTGGCGAACCCCTCGGCCTACGACGGGTACCGGCCGGTGTACTCCTACACCGGGACCGGCGGTTCGACCACGCTGGAATACCTGAAGGTCAGGCCGGGCATGGAAAAGGCCGCGGCATTCCTGGAGACCCGACGTTACGCCGCCTTCATGGGGGCAACGACGGAGTTCACCAAGATGGAAGGCGAGACTTCCAACGCCGCCGACCGGAAGCTCTACATCGCCATGTCCTACGTGTACAAGGGTATGCTCGATGGCCAGAACGGCTCACGTCCACAGGATGACATTCACCTGGAAGGTGATCCGGCCGACCTGAGCTGTGGTGTGGTCTACCAGTCGAACCTGTCGGACCGGCAGTTCGATACGACGGGCAACCGCATCCACAGCCGCTGGGTGGCCAGTGACCTGAGTGCCCTGGTCGAAGGTGCGAAAAAGCCGGCGGACCAGACCACCTATGGCATCTACGACAAGTGCGATACCGACAGGATGGCCAACCCGGACAACATCAAGTACTCCGAGGCCATGCGTACCCTGTTCATCGGCGAGGACAGCGGCAACCACCTCAACAACTTCATCTGGGCCTACAACATCGACTCGGGAAACCTGACGCGCATTCTCAGTACGCGCGCCGGCGGCGAGAACACCGGCCTGCAGGCGGTGGACGACATGAACGGCTTTGCCTACATCATGGCCAATGCCCAGCATCCGGGCGCGGCGGATGATCTGTCCGGTTATGCCGGCAGGATCCCGGACTTCGAGGCCTTCCGCGCCAGCATCGACCAGCGCGGTGCGATCGGTTACATCGGAGGCATGCCGGCGGTACGTGTTAAGGCGGGACCGGGACACAGGCATGGCGGGCATTGATCCGGCTGTCGCCTGATCGTATAACAGTACCAATACCAACAATCTCCCGTCTGTAACCTTGCAAAGCGGCCTCCGGGCCGCTTCTTTTTTGCGCCGGACAGGTGAACCTCCGCGGTTTCTGCTACATACTGGAGACATGTTTCCTGAGCGCGTTCGTGTCCGGCCGGCACCCGGCCTGCGCCGCTGCCTGTGCAGGTTGTTGCTGGCCATGGCCTGCCTGCCGCCCGCGGCGCTGTACGCCGCGCACGACGGGGACATCAATGGCGACAGCGCGGTCGACCTTGTCGACCTGCTGTGGGGCATCCAGGCACTGACCGGATTGCGCGTACTGACGACGCCACAGCTGGCGGCCGGTGACGTGGCGCCACAGGTGGGTGGCTACTCCGTACCGGACGGGGCGTTCAACCTCGGCGACGTGCTGGTGTTATACCGCGTCATGGCCGGCGCTATCGTGCTGTCATATGCCGGCGTACCGGCCAACCAGTTCAACATCGGCGACTCGATCGGCGAGGGCGAGGCGGAGACCGGCGGCATCGGCGTGCTCAACCACG
>CAZMAK010000096.1:0-8638 GCA_964564245.1 uncultured Ectothiorhodospiraceae bacterium
GCCACCGTGGCCTGCCGGACGCGCTGGTAGCCGGCAATCCAGGATTTCTCACCGCGATCGGCCTTGTGTGCCTGTGCCGTCATGCCGCCCTGTGGATCCGTATCCAGCCCGGGACTGGCCGGCTGCGTTGCCGGCGCCCATGTAGCGTCATTCTAGGCAAGAATCCGCGTGTCTTCCAACGGCAGGGGGTATTTCAGCCGGCAAATGTCATGAACTGTCATGATCAAGGTGACTGCACACGGTTTGTGACGGAAAAACAGGGCCAACGGGAGGAAGACCGGGTAATCTGCCGGCTGACTGCCGGGTCTATTGGCCCGGACCCGATTGTGCGCTTTCCTGCCCGGTGATGAACAACGTCTGGGTCGGATAGGCGAATTCGATCCCTTCCTGCTCGAAGGTCTCGTGGATGGCCAGGTAGATGGCCTGCTGGATGTCCATGTAGACATTGTAATCCGGGGACAACACGTAATAGACCGTCTCGAACTGCAGGGCATAATCCCCGTATTTCATGAAGTGGGAACGGTCGAAGCGGGTCTTGTCCTGCGCCTCGACGGCTGCGCGGATCATCCCCGGGATGCGCCTGAGCAGCTCGCGCGGCGTGTCGTAGGTCACCCCGAGACTGAACACCACGCGCCGCTCGTACATGCGCCCGTAGTTGCGGATCCGGCTATTCAGCAGGTCGGAGTTGGAGAGCACCAGCTGCTCGCCGGACAGACTGCGCACCCGGGTCGTCTTCAGCCCGACGTGCTCGACACTGCCCATGTAGTCGCCGATGACCAGGAAGTCACCGATGACAAAGGGCTTGTCGAGGATGATCGACAGCGAGGCGAACAGGTCGCCGAGGACGTTCTGCACCGCCAGGGCAACGGCCACGCCACCGATCCCCAGGCCGGCGACGAGGGCCGTCACATCGATCCCCAGGTTGTCCAGCGCCATCAGGACAACGATCGCCCAGATCACGACGCGGATGAGGTAGCCCAGCGCGTTGAGTGTGGTGGCCGCCGCCGGATTTTTCGCGACCGTGCGCTGCCGGTACTGTTCCAGCACCGAACTCATGACCACGCCCAGCCAGATGCCGGCCTGGACCAGCAGGGTGATGATGAACAGGCTCTGCACGATTGCATGGACGCGGTCGGACAGCTCCACCACCTGGAAGGCGAGAAACAGGCTCGCCACCAGCAGGAACAGGAACCCCGTCCGGTTGATCACCGCGGCAACGATGTCATCCAGCTGCGTCTCGCTCCTGGCGGCCAGCGCCGCCAGACGGCGTCCCGCGAAGTGTTTCACCACCCGCAGCAGGACCAGGCTGACCAGCAGTACGGCGACGAAGGCCAGCCACTGCAACAGTGTATTGCCCAGGATGGTGCGGTCGAGGATGTCCAGATTCAGCGTCATGTCATGGCCAGCGGGGAACAGGGATCAGGTACCGGTAACGGAAACCGGGTGTAGTGCATAAGGTAACGGATCGTCTGCTGTGTGTGAACCGCCGGCAGGAAATCGGAATCGCTGCCTAGAACCGGGGCGGAATACACTTCATGCCGTCACCGGTGACGGGGCCGCCACCCTCACCCGTAGCGGTTCCGTTTCGCCGGAGTGCTGGGCAGGATCCGTTGAAACTGACGCCCTTGACGGACCAGGTACCGGTCTGAACAACCGCGCCTGGCCCCTGTTGATTTTCCCTGCCCGGTTCGTTCACGGACTGGGATTGGGATGTGCCTCGTGGATGGCCTGTATCCCCTCCAGCACGCCCGCGGACAGCTCCAGGTCGATGCTGGCGATGTTGCTGCGCAGTTGCGCCATGGTCGTGGCCCCGATGATGGTACTGGTGAGGAACGGGCGGCTGTGCACGAAGGCCAGCGCCATCTGCGCGCAGTCGAGGCCGTGGCGGCGCGCCAGTCCGGCGTATTCCGCGGTCGCCTGTTGCGCGGCCGGACTGCTGTAGCGCGTATAGTCGGGAAACCGGGTCAGCCGCGCGCCCGGCGGGCGGGCGCCGTCCAGGTACTTCCCGGACAGCACGCCGAAGCCCAGTGGCGAGTAGGCCAGCAGGCCGCAGTGTTCGCGCCATGACACCTCGGCGGCACCGACCTCGTAGGAACGGTTCAGCAGGCTGTAGGGATTCTGCACCGTGGCCACCCGCGGCAGGTCCCGTGATTCGGCGGCGTGCAGGAAGTGCAGGATGCCCCACGGGGTCTCGTTGGACAGGCCGACGTGGCGGATCTTGCCGGCCTGCACGAATTCCTGCAGCACCGCCAGCGTCTCGGCAACGGGGGTGAACGCGTCCTCGTCCCCGGGTTCGAATCCCCGCTTGCCGAAGAAGTTCGTGTTTCGCTCCGGCCAGTGCAGTTGATACAGGTCGATGCAATCGACCTGCAGACGGCGCAGACTGCCGTCCAGTGCTGCCTGCAGGTGCTCGCGGTTGTAGCGCGTCCGGCCCTCACGAATATGGTCGATCCAGCCCACCCCGGGGCCTGCGATCTTGCTGGCGAGCACGATCCGGTCGCGGTTGCCGGTCCTTTTCAGCCAGTCACCGATAATCTCCTCGGTCTGCGCATAGGTACCCGAGCGTGGGGGGATCGGATACAGCTCCGCCGTATCGAAGAAATTCACACCCTGCGCAAATGCGTAGTCCATCTGCTCGAAGGCCTCGGCCCGGGTGTTCTGCTCTCCCCAGGTCATGGTCCCCAGGCAGATCACGCTGACCTCGATGCCGGTGTTGCCGAGTTTGCGGTACTGCATTCTTACTGCTCCGCTGCGTGAAGATAATCGGGGTCGTTATACGATTGTCCACCGGGCAGCAGTGAACCGCGCAACCCGCCCTGTTTTCCCTGCCTGGCTACCACCTGAAGCATCAACCGGGTCCGGCCACGCAGACCGGAGGCCGGAACTACTGAAGAAGGTATGCGGCCCCGGGTTTCATGTTGCGACAAGCAGACCGATCATCAGACCGATTAACAGGCTGACGAGCGCAATGGTCAGAATTCCGGCCAGCATACCATCGTCGTCCTGATGCCTGGAATAGTGTCTCTTGTCCATACCGGAGCCTCCCCACCCACCGGAGTATAGTTCCGGAATTTGTGAAATTCAGACACGGTGTGTCAAGGTTGTGTTTGCCAATCCTTCATTATCGTACGGTAATTCCAGCGGAGCATCGGCGCGTGTTGCGCACCATCAGGAGGCATGTGTGCGGACCCCGATTGCCCTTTGCCCCAGGATCCCGCATAACGTTGCGGTTATTCAGTACTCAATTCCAGCACAATGTTTTCACCGGGTGACTGGATGGTGTAGATGCCGGTGTATTCCCGGCAAACACCTGACCTGCCGTGAGGACATCCGCAGGAAACTCCGCAGAAAACAGGCACACATGGTTCTCCCCCGTGTTGCGGCCCCGTTACGCCGGGTCCGGCACCTGGTATAGAATCAGTGACGGGATCACGGGGTCAATGTATCCTTCGAAGAGACGTCCCGGCGGTAATGATGTATACGCATCAACCGTGAACCGGACACGATGTCTGCATGACTGGTTTCTGACATCTTTTATCGCCAGGCTGGCACCCCATGCTTGAATATGTATTGTTTGCCGAATCGCTCAGAGACCGTTTCACGGCCTGGCTGGATGACAACGGCATCGACTACCAGACTGCCGGGGACGGCGAGGAGTTGCTGGTACTCATCGACGAAGACCTCGACGAGGTTACGCAGGACCGGATTGATGAACAGTACGACCGGTTGCTGGAAGAGAGCGCCGGTCTCGCCGATGAAGAAGACGATGCCCCGGATGCCGTTCACCGGGTCGGTATCCAGTTTCTGCGCAGCGATGGCACGACCGGCCAGGTGCGCATCACCCCCGAACTGGCAAACCGGCTGCACCGCTGCCTGGACATGGTCGAGCTGCAGGCCTTCGTGCAAACCGTCGTGGATGCCGTGGAAAACCCGGATGACCGGCCGCTGTGCAAGCCCTGAGCCGGAACATCCGTAACGACGGCCAATGTACCCGGCACCTTTATTTACGACCTGAAAAGCGCCATGGCCAACAAGTCTTTCACACTGTCCGACACGCTGTATCGTTACCTGCTGGACGTCTCGCTGCGGGACGACCCCTTGCGCGAGCGTTTGCGGCTCGAAACCGCCCGGGACGAAATGTCACGGATGCAGAGTGCGCCGGAACAGGGGCAGCTCATGGCGCTGCTGGTAAAACTGATCAACGCGCGCAAGGCACTGGAGATCGGTGTGTACACCGGCTACAGCGCCCTGTGTGTCGCCGGCGCGCTGCCCGCCGACGGCCGGCTGGTGGCGTGTGACATCAACCCGTCCTGGACGGCGATCGCGCAACGCTACTGGCAGGAGGCCGGTTTGAGCGAGCGGATCGAACTGCGGCTGGCACCGGCACTGGAAACGCTGGAGGCGCTGATTGCCAACGGTGAATCGGGCAGCTTCGACTTCGCGTTCATCGACGCGGACAAGGAAAACTACGGCGGCTACTACGAACGCACACTGGAGCTCATGCGTCCCGGCGGCCTGATCGCCATCGACAACACCCTCTGGTCCGGCCAGGTGATCGATCCGGCCTGCCAGGATGCGGATACCCGCGCCATCCGTGCGTTCAACAAGGCCCTGCACCGGGACGATCGGGTGGAGCTCAGCCTGATTCCGATTGCCGACGGGCTGACACTGGCGATGAAGAAGCAGTAAACGGTCCACTTGCCTTCGAAAGTGCACGCATCCGGAACCGCTGCCTTTCGTGCAGCGACGATCGTATCTCGATATGCACTCCGCCTTTCGCACAGAATGAGTGCATGAAATTCCCTGTTGTGCATCACCATGGCGCAGGCGCGATGCGGTTCGTGGTGGATGTGCCACCCGCCTCACTCCCGGCCATGGCATGGGCCCGCTGGCACAAACTCCACTTATCAGAAAATAAAAATTGCTGTCTCCACGTACTGCCGCGGTTCTGTTATGGTGGCGGCAAGAGGTCATCAGGCGCCCTGGTTGCAGTATTCACCATCGACCCGATGGCCGACCCCGACCCGGGCCGGGTTTCCTGTCGCCACGCGACGGCCCTTTGGTGACCCGCCTTGCACAAGGCGGGACATACCGCCGGTCCGGTCTGTCTGTTAACCAGATCGTTGCAGTAGCGGTCTCAAGGGCAAATACCGGCGTCATGGCGCAACGGGCAATACGCGAATACGAGGGCAAGCGGGTATTCCACAACGACTGGTCACGTCACTTCGGCCAGTTCCGCTATGACTTCCAGGCAGCCAGTGTCGCCAGCGGCGAGGAACTGGCCGGACTTGCGGCGCAAGACGAGCACCAATGGCTGCACCAGCGCCCGCTGGTGGTCAAGCCGGACATGATCTTCGGCAAGCGCGGACTCAACAACCTGGTGCTGTACCGGGTACACAAACCCGGCGATGTCACCCTCGATGATGCAGTGCGCTGGATCGACGAACAGCGTGGCCAAACCACCACCCTGCTCGGTGGCCAGAGCGGCGTCCTCAGCCGGTTCATCGTCGAGCCGTTCGTCGATCACGACAGTGCGGCCGAGTATTACATTGCCGCGGTCATGGGTGACGACACCGACCTCCTGTCGCTGAGCGCACAGGGCGGTATCCATATCGAGGAGAACTGGGGGGCGGTTCACCAGGTCGAGATTCCGCCGCTCGTGAAGGACACCGAACTCGCCGCCATGATCACCGCGGCGGTTCCCGAGAACATTCCCGACCGGGAGCGATTCGCCCTGTTCGCCACCGATTTCTATCGCTTTTTCCGCGACCAGCACTTCGCCTACCTGGAGGTCAACCCGTTCTGCTTCGCGGGCGAAACGGTGCACCTGCTCGACCTGGTCGCGAAGGTCGACGACACCGCCGGATTCCTGATGGAAGACCGCTGGGGCCCGCTGTATTTCCCGACCCCCTTCGGGATGAAGGCCCCCGGCCCGGAGGAAAAGCGCATCAAGTCGATGGACGAAAAAAGCGGTGCCTCGCTCAAGTTGACCGTGCTCAACCCGCTGGGCCGCGTCTGGACCCTGGTGGCCGGTGGCGGCGCCTCGGTGGTGTACGCCGATACCATCGCCGACCTGATCGGCGCCGAGGAACTGGCCAACTACGGCGAGTACTCGGGCAATCCGAACACGCAGGAAACCCGCGTCTACACGGAAACCCTGCTTGACCTGATGACACGCGTCCCCGACCCGCAGGGGCGGGAAAAACTGCTGATCATCGGCGGCGCCATCGCCAACTTCACGGATGTCGCCAAAACCTTCACCGGCATCATCCAGGCCATGCGTGTATTCCACGAAAAGATGCGCGCGACCGGCGTACGCATTTACGTGCGCCGCGGCGGCCCGAACTACGAGGTGGGTCTGCGCGACATGCAAAAGGCAGCCGTCGAACTCGGACTGCCGATCGAGGTATATGGCCCCGAAACCCACATGACCGACATCGTCAGGATGGCGCTGGCCGCATGAGCGCATCGACCGGAATACGTGCAGCAACCATGCCGCAGCCGCCCGCAACCGCCGCCCCTGCGGAACTGCAACCTGCCGCGGGAATGCTGTTCACGCGCGACACGCAGGCGATCTTCTGGAACAACCACCAGAACGCGATTCAGCGCATGCTCGACTACGACACCCTGATCGGCCGCAGCCTGCCGTCGGTGGCCGCGATCGTATCGCCCACCGCAAGCAGTCGCTTCGGCAAGTTCTTTTTCGGTAACAGCGAGGTCCTGATACCCGTCTACCGGAATACCGCCGACGCGGCGGCGGCGCACGCACATGCCGATGTGTTGCTGAATTTCGCCTCCTTCCGGCGTGCCTGGCGCACCAGCCACGAGGCACTCGACATTCCCGGCATCCGCACCCTGATGATCACCGCGGAGGGCGTTCCGGAACGGCAGGCGCGCGCACTCAAGCTACATGCGCGGCAGCTGGGCAAGCTGGTCATCGGACCGGCGACGGTAGGCGCCATCACGCCGGGCGCGTTCAAGACCGCCAATATCGGCGGTACCCTGGAGAACATCATTGCCAGCAGGATGCACCGCGCCGGCTCCTGTGGCCTGGTGACCCGTTCGGGCGGGCTGTTCAATGAACTGGCGAACACCATTGCACTGAATGCGGATGGCATCAGCGAAGGGGTCGCGATCGGCGGCGATCGCTTCGCCGGATCGGGTTTCCTCGAGCATATGCTGCGCATGCAGGAGAATCCTGCGGTCAAGTACCTGCTGATGCTGGGGGAGGTGGGTGGCACCGAGGAATACCGCGTCATCGAGGCCGTCGAGGACGGCCGCATCACCAAACCCGTGATCGGCTGGTGCATCGGCACCATTGCCAGCCATTTCTACACCGGCGTGCAGTTCGGACACGCGGGCGCCAGCGCCAGCAACGACCGGGAGATGGCCCGCACCAAGAACGAGGCGATGCGCAGTGCCGGCATCCGCGTGCCACGCAGCTTCAATGACCTGCCCGAGATCATCAAGGGGGTACACAGCGAACTGCATGCCGAAGGCATCGTCGAGGACATCACCGAACCGGTCACCGCCCCGTTGCCGGAAGACTGCCAGACGGCGCTCAAGGCCGGGCGGGTGCGCAGAAGCACCCATTTCACCTGCACCATCTCCGACGATCGCGGCGAGGAAGCCACCTACGCGGGTATCCCGATCAGTGCGCTGGCGAGCCCGGACAGCGGCTACGGGATCGGCGACGTAATCACCCTGCTGTGGTTCCGGCGGCGTTACCCGCAATGGGCCAGCGCGTTTCTGGAAACCGTGATCAAGACCGTCGCCGACCACGGACCGGCGGTCAGCGGTGCGCACAACGTGCGGGTTACCGCGCGCGCCGGCAAGGACATCATCAGCGCACTGGCCAGCGGCCTGCTCACCATCGGTCCGCGTTTTGGTGGCGCCATCGATGGTGCCGCGCACTGGTTCCGGCTGGGCGCCGGGAAAGGACTGTCTCCCGCCGCGTTCATCGACTTCATGGCCGAGCAGGGCGTGATGATTCCCGGCATCGGCCACCGCATCAAGTCGGTCAGGAACCCCGACCGGCGCGTCGAGAGTCTGAAGCAGTATGCCGCGCAGCACTTCCCGGCCACGCGTCTGCTGGACTACGCGCTTGCCGTTGAACAGCAGACCATCCGCAAGAAGGACAACCTGATCCTGAATGTCGACGGCACCATCGGCGTGCTGATGGTGGACCTGTGGCGCGGCCTGGGTTACAGCGAGGAGGAGATCGGGCAGTTCATCGACTCCGGCACACTGAACGCCTTCTTCGTGCTGGGCCGCTCGATCGGTTTCATCGGCCACATCCTCGACGAAAAACGCCTCAACATGCCGATGTACCGGCACCCCTTCGACGACATCCTCTACGACGTGACAGCGCCGGCCGGGGTATCGACTGCAGCGGACGACTCGACACCCCGCGGATCGTAGCGCTACAGGCAGGAACCCGCCTTGCGGGTCCTGCCGTGACAGGATACAGGCATGACAACCGGCGACGGCGCGGCTATTCCCCGCCCGGCCTGGCGCAGTCGCAAGGCCGGCTGCGCGTTGGGTCAGACCCCGGTGCGCTGCGTTCAACCACGCACGAAGGCCCCCTTGCCGGCGTAGACTGCCGAGTCGCCCAGCGTCTCCTCGATACGCAGCAGCT
>CAZMAK010000097.1:0-8290 GCA_964564245.1 uncultured Ectothiorhodospiraceae bacterium
AGGGGCCCGCCATGGCGTTTGTGCAAACCTGGCTCGAACAAAAACTCATCGAACAGGGGGTGACCGCAACACAGTTGTCCGAGGCGGCCGGTCGAACGGCCGCCACCAACCAGATCTCCATCGCCAACAGTATCGGTAGCCTGCGTTTCATCGGTGCCATGGACTGGAAAAATTTCGTCGAAACGCTCAGTGTCGTCGAACAAATTCTGCGTGAAGACCCGATGGGGATGCATGCCAGCCAGGATTTCGCCACCCGCGACCGGTACCGGCATGCCATCGAGGACGTGGCGCGAGGTTGTGCGTACAGTACGTGCAGTGAGCGGGCGGTGGCACGCGAGGCGATAGTTCTCGCGCAGACGGCTGCAGGGCGATCGGGCAACAAGGACCGCCGCGCACATGTCGGCTACTACCTGATCGATCGCGGACGGCAGAGTCTGGAGCGTGCAGTCGGCTGCCGTCTGTCGTTAAGCAGGCGAGCCAGCCGGGCGAGCCGGCATTTCCGCCTGATTCTTTATCTCGGCCCCATCCTGTTGCTCACGCTGCTTTCGACAGCGGTCGTGCTCGTCTCTTTCAACGGGTTCGAGCCGGGGGACTGGCGCTACTGGTTTTTTGCGATCGCCGGATTCATCGGCGTCTCGGCACTGGCAGTGCCACTGGTGAACCTGCTGGTCACGCACGTTTTTCCGCCTCGCGCCTTGCCCCGAATGGACTTTTCGGAAGGCATTCCAGCCACGCACCGCACCATGGTGGTTGTACCCACCTTGCTGGGCGGGCTGCAGGAGATCGATGAACTGCTCGAAGCCCTGGAGATCCGCTATCTCGGTAACCGCGATCCGAATCTGTTCTTTGCCTTGCTGACGGATTTCCGTGACGCGCACGAGCGCACGCTGCCTGGTGAAGACAGGTTGCTCGCCCACGCGCGCGCAGCCGTCGAGGTGCTCAACGACACCTACCGCGAGGACCGTCCGTGCATCTTCTATCTGTTCCACCGGCCCCGGATGTGGAACCCGGTTGAGCGGGTGTGGATGGGCTATGAGCGCAAGCGCGGCAAACTGGAACAGTTCAATGCCTTGCTGCGGGGAGGGCCGTCAACGGCCTTCTCGGATATTGTCGGTGAACCATCCATCCTCGGCTCGATCAAGTACGTCATCACCCTGGATGCCGACACGCAACTGCCCCGCGACGCGGCACGCACACTGACAGGCAACATCGCCCATCCGCTCAATCGGCCGGTGTACGACGCCGGCAAGGGGCGCGTTGTCGATGGCTACGCGATCCTGCAACCACGCGCTTCGATCAGCCTGACCAGCGCAGGCCAGTCCCGCTTTGCGAAACTGTTCGCGGGCGAATCCGGCATCGATCCCTACACGCGCGAGGTTTCGGATGTCTACCAGGATGTTTTTGGCGAAGGGTCGTTTATCGGCAAGGGCATCTATGATGTGGATGCGTTTCGTCAGGCCGTCGATGGCCGCTTTCCGGAGAATCTCATTCTCAGTCACGACCTGCTGGAAAGCGGCTACGCACGTTCGGCACTGGTGACCGATGTCGACCTCATTGAAGAGCATCCGGCCAGTTATACCATGGAGGCCAGCCGGCGACATCGCTGGATACGCGGTGACTGGCAGCTTGCCGGCTGGTTGCTGTCGCGTGTCCCCGGGCCGCCCGGCCCGTCAGGGTCAGATGGATCGAAGCCGGCACACCAGCCGAATCCGCTCTCGGACCTGTCGGTGTGGAAAATTTTCGACAATCTCCGGCGCAGCCTGGTGCCGCCGTCGCTGCTTGCCATGCTGGCAGGGGGCTGGTTGTTTGGTCCGGGACCGGCGTGGTTCTGGACGCTGCTGGTCCTGGCTGTGGTGTTTCTGCCCACCTTGCTGGGGGCTGCGATCGAACTCATCCGCAAGCCGGAAGAGCGCGACTGGCCGGTGCACCTGACCCTGACAGGAAAATCCACGGGCCGACCGATTGTGCTTGCGTTGCTGACCCTGGTCCTGTTGCCCTACGACACGCTGATTTGCCTGGATGCGATCCTGCGCTCGGGTGTGCGGATGTTGTTCACCCGACGCGGGTTGTTGCTCTGGCAACTCCGCTCCTATGCGATTCGCAACGCGCGCCGTACGCCGGTCGAATATTACAGGGAGATGTGGAGCGCGCCTGTTCTGGCGGTGGTGCTGGCCTTTGCACTGTGGCATATCCGCTCGACGGAGGGATTCGTCTGGGCACCTTTCCTGATGTTCTGGCTGGTGTCACCCGTCGTCGGCTGGTGGATCAGCAAGCCGCTGTTGCCGCTCGCACCGCACCTGAGTGTTGAGCAGCGGGCGTTCCTGCGGGCGTCGGCCCGGCGCACGTGGCGCTACTTCGCGGACTTCGTCGGTCCGGAGGACAACTGGTTGCCGCCGGATAATTACCAGCAATATCCGGCAGTGGCCATCGCCTCGCGTACCTCACCGACGAATTTAGGCATGGCGCTGCTGGCGAACCTGGCGGCGTACGATTTTGGCTATATCGGCGCCGGAGAATTACTGCGTCGCACCACTGATACCCTGGCCACGATGGAAAAGATGGAACGCTACCGCGGCCATTTCTACAACTGGTATGACACGCGCACGTTGCAACCGCTACGCCCGCAATACGTCTCTTCAGTGGACAGCGGCAACCTGGCCGGCAGCCTGCTCACCCTGCAAGCGGGCCTGGTCGAGTTGAAAGACCGGCCGGTGTTGCCGGCCTGTGCGTTTCAGGGACTGCAGGATACCCTGCATGTCCTGACCGAACACCTGCCTTCGTCTTCAGTCCCGGAGCTTGCGAAGAGGGCAGGCTTGCTGCAGGACACGCTGGAGCCCCTCGCACGGAACGGTCAGCCACAGACACCGGCCGCCGTCGATGACATGCTGCTCGAGATTCACCGTATCGGCGGGGAACTGGTTGCATGGCTGCCGCCGGATATCGATATCGATGGCGAACTGTATTACTGGGCGCAGGCATTCGACCGTCAATCCCGCGCACTTCGCGACGACCTTTTATTCCTGGTGCCGGAGCCAGGATACTTCAGCCATATCCCGACCCTGGCAGAATTGGCCAGAGCACAAAAAGCCGGCGCTGACGTCGCGGCAGTTCCCCTTTCTCAAGGCGCGGTGGAGAGGGTCGGGATCATTGACGATCTGGTGAATCGCTGCCGCGAACTGGCGGTGATGGATTTTGATTTTCTCTATGATTCGTCGCGGAACCTGCTGGCCATCGGTTACGACGTGGGTGAACGGCGCCGCGATCCGTCCTGCTATGACCTGCTGGCATCCGAGGCACGCCTGGCCAGTTTTCTGCTCATCGCGCAGGGACAGGTACCGCAGAAGCACTGGTTCGCACTCGGCCGCCTGCTGACGAGTCATGGCGGCGACCTGAGCCTGATTTCGTGGAGTGGCTCGATGTTCGAGTACCTCATGCCGCGGCTGATCATGCCGGGTTACGAGAACACCTTGCTGGAGCAGGCCTGCAAGGCCGCAGTGTCGCGCCAGATCGAATACGGCCGGCAACGTGCGGTGCCCTGGGGTATTTCCGAGTCCTGCTATAACGCCACCGATATGCACCAGGCCTATCAGTACCGGGCATTCGGCGTGCCCGGGCTGGGCCTCAAGCGCGGGCTGGGAGACGACCTGGTCATCGCGCCTTACGCGAGCGCACTGGCGCTGACGGTAATGCCACTGGAAGCCTGTCGCAACCTGCAGACGCTGGCCGCGAACGGATTCCTCGGCGACTACGGGTTCTACGAGGCGGTCGATTACACCCCGTCGCGTGTGCCGCGGGGCAAGCGTCACGCCATTGTGCGTACCTTCATGGCGCATCATCAGGGCATGAGCCTGCTGGCCTTTGCGCAGGTATTGCTCAACCAGCCGATGCAGCGCCGGTTCATGTCTGACCCCCTCGCGCAGGCGACGGAATTGCTGCTGCAGGAACGTGTGCCGAAGCAGGGCGCTACGTTGCATCCACACGCAGCCGAGGTAAGTGCCGCCGCGCACCCTCCCGCGGCGGAGGCAGGTTCGATCATGCGCGTGTTCACCGACCCGAACACGCCGGCACCTGAAGTTCACCTGTTATCCAATGGCCGGTATCACGTCATGGCGACCCAGGCGGGTGGCGGTTACAGCCGCTGGCGCGACCTGGCCGTCACCCGCTGGCGCGAGGACACCACCTGCGATTGCTGGGGCACATTCATTTACCTGCGCGACATTGTGACGGGACGTTACTGGTCAACCGCGTATCAACCAACCCTGCGCAAGGCCGACCACTACGAGGCAATCTTCGTGCAGGCGCGCGCTGAATACCGGCGGCGCGACCAGGCGATCGAAACACACACCGAGATCAGCGTATCACCCGAAGACGACGTCGAGATCCGCCGCGTCACGCTCGCCAACCATTCGTCACGAACCCGGTATATCGAGGTAACAAGCTACGCGGAGGTCGTGCTGGCACCGCTGAATGCCGACCTGGCCCATCGTTCTTTCAGCAGCCTGTTCGTACAAACCGAAATCCTGCCCGACCGGCAGGCGATCCTTTGCACCCGTCGCCCCCGCGTACCGGGGGAGCAGGTGCCGTGGATGTTTCACCTGCTGGCAGCGCCCGGCGCGGTTGCCGGTGAACCGTCATACGAGACTGACCGCGCCGGATTCATCGGGCGGAACCGAACGGCGGCCAACCCGGTGGTACTGGACAGTCGCTCCAGCCCACCGGTGCTGTCGAACACGGAAGGTTCGGTGCTCGATCCCATCGTGGCGATTCGCCGCACCATCAGCCTGTTACCCGACGAACTGGCGGCTGTGCAGATCATCTCCGGAGTCGCTGACACGCGTGAGGCCGCGCTGGCCCTGCTTGACAAGTATTGTGACCGGCACTTTGTCGAGCGTGCCTTTGAAATGGCATGGTTCCAGAGCCAGGAGGTGCTGCGCCATCTCAACGCAACCGAGGCCGATGCGCAGGTCTATGGCCGCCTGGCCAGCTCCGTTATTTACGGAAACGCCTTGCGCCGCGCCGCGCCCAGCGTCATATCCCGCAACCGGCTCGGCCAGTCCGGGCTCTGGCGTTTTGCCGTATCGGGCGATCTGCCGATCGTCCTGGTACGCATCGGTGACCTGGACCGCATCGACCTGGTAAAGCAGGCGCTGCAAGCCCATGCCTACTGGCGGATGAAGGGCCTGACGGCCGACCTCGTCATCGTGAACGAGGATTTTTCGGGTTACCGGGCCGTGCTGCAGGACCAGATCACGGGACTCATCAATGCAGGTCCCGAAACGCAGGTGATGGACAGACCGGGCGGGGTCTTCGTGCGGCGCGCCGAAGAACTTTCCGAGGAGGACCGGGTCCTGTTCCAGACGGTCGCCCGTGTCGTGCTCACCGATACCGCCGAGACGCTGGCGGAGCAGGTGCAGCGTCACGTACCGGCCGAGCGCCTGCCAAAGCGTCTGGCACCGGTGCTGCAACCGGCGGATGAACCGATCCACCCGCTGCCTGTGCGCGAACGCATTTTCTGCAACGGCCCGGGCGGATTTACACCTGACGGGCATGAATACGTCGTTACCCTCGAGCCCGGCCAGAACACACCGGCGCCGTGGGCCAATGTTATCGCCAGCCCGCACATAGGCACGGTCGTCAGCGAGTGCGGGAGCGCCTATACCTGGGTGGAAAATGCACACGAGTTCAGGCTGACCACCTGGCACAACGACCCGCTCAGCGACAGCAGCGGAGAGGCGCTGTACATCCGCGACGAGGAAACTGGGGTATTCTGGTCGCCGACGCCGTTGCCCGCCTGTGGTCAGTCCGGGTACGTGTGCCGGCACGGGTTCGGCTACAGCGTGTTCGAACATTACGAAGCCGGTATCTCGTCGGAACTGTACACCTACGTCGCCATGGACGCGCCGGTGAAGTTTGCGGTGCTGAAGCTGCGCAACCATACACGTCGCCCGCGTCACCTGTCGCTGACGGGGTACTGGGAGCTGGTGCTCGGTGAGTGGCGGCATGCCAATCTGATGCACATTGTTACCGAAACGGATCCGCACAGCGGGGCGCTGTTTGCGCGCAATGCCTACGGCCGCGAATGCGCGAACCGGGTCGTCTTTGCCCAGGTCAGCGAACCGGAACGTACGGTAACCGGAAGCCGTGCCGAGTTCATTGGACGCAACGGCTCGCTGGCCAGTCCGGCGGCCATGCAGCGGACGCATTTGTCGGGCAGGGCGGGTGCGGGCCTCGATCCGTGTGCCGCGATCCAGACCCGGATCGAACTGGCCGACGGGCAGGAGCGCGAGATCGTGTTCGTATTCGGCGCGGCCGGTAACACTGACGAGGCACGCCATTTCATCCAGCGATTCGGCGGACCGGCCGGTGCGCGGCAGGCACTGGAGGCGGTATGGGAGTACTGGAACCACACCCTCGGTGCAGTGCAGGTAGAGACGCCGGATCCGGCACTGGACGTGCTGGCCAACGGCTGGCTGGTCTACCAGACGCTGTCCTGCAGGGTCTGGGGCCGCAGTGGTTACTATCAGTCCGGCGGCGCCTACGGGTTCCGTGACCAGTTACAGGACACCATGGCACTGACCCATGCGGCACCCTGGCTCGCCCGCGAGCAGTTACTCCGTTGCGCCGGGCACCAGTTCCTCCAGGGCGACGTGCAGCACTGGTGGCATCCACCGAACGGACAGGGCGTGCGCACCCATTTCTCCGATGACTACCTGTGGCTGCCCTATGCAACCTGCCGTTACGTGCTGGCGACCGGGGATACGGGCGTGCTTGACGAGTCGGTACCTTTCCTGGAGGGCCGCGAGCTGAATCCGGAAGAGGAGGCATACTACGACCAGCCGCAGCGTTCGGCGGAGGCGGCGAGCCTCTATGAGCATTGCGTGCGCTCAATCAAACACGGCTTACGCTTCGGCGCACATCAATTACCGCTGATGGGCTGCGGCGACTGGAATGACGGCATGAACCGCGTCGGTCGTGACGGCAAGGGCGAGAGCGTCTGGCTGGCATGGTTCCTGTACGAAAACCTGCTGCGGTTTGCCGGACTGGCGCGTGGCCGTGACGACGTTGCCTTTGCCGAAATCTGCACCGGGCAGGCAGCACGGCTGCGCAGCAATATCGAGGCCCATGCCTGGGACGGCGGCTGGTATCGGCGGGCCTGGTTCGATGATGGCACACCCCTGGGTTCCGCGGAGAATGACGAATGCCGGATCGACTCGATCAGCCAGAGCTGGGCGGTTATTTCGGGCGGCGGCGATCCCGTGCGAGCCCGCCAGGCGATGGCGGCGGTGGACGAACACCTGGTCCGGCGCGATGCCCGGTTAATCCAGCTGCTCACACCGCCCTTCGATATTTCCGACCTCGAGCCCGGCTATATCAAGGGCTACGTGCCCGGTATCCGCGAGAACGGGGGACAGTATACCCATGCTGCGATCTGGACCACGATGGCGTTTGCCATGCTGGGTGACCGGGAGCGGGCATGGGAATTGTTCGCCATGCTCAATCCGGTCAACCACGGCAGTCAGCCGGATGACATCGAACGCTACAAGGTCGAGCCGTACGTCATGTGCGCGGATATCTATGCCGCACCACCACACACGGGCCGGGGCGGCTGGACCTGGTATACCGGGGCGGCGGGGTGGATGTACCGGCTGACCCTGGAAACGTTACTTGGCCTGCAACTGGAAGTAGATCAGCTACGCATTACCCCCTGCGTCCCGGCCCATTGGGAGTCCTACACCATCCACTATCGCTATCGCGAGACGGTGTATCACATCAGGCTAAATCGCGTCGCTGAAGAGCCGGATTACCAGGTTCGCCTGATGCTGGACGGCGCCGTGGTTCACGGTGCAGGTGTAGATGAGGCAGGGCGGCTGCAAGGGACTATCCCGCTGGTGGACGACCATCAGGAACACCACGTCGAGGTACTGCTGGAATAATCGGGGGATCATCGGGGTCAGAGAACAATGCTCTCATATATTATGAACCACGACGGTCTCATATAAATCCGTTGAACCATCAGCAGGTCTTTCACTATGCACAATCTTGCAGGTGATTGGCTACACCGGGACATGAAATTCAGCGCCGGCTGAACAAACCGTGCGTCCCTCTCCCTCCGGGACGCCTGCAGGGATGCAAGGCGGTACGGAGGGAGAGGGAATTTGTGGGACAGCAGTGATTATGAACAATTGTTCACCGACCCCGATTATTCCTGCCCGTTGTCCTGGGGAACCTCTGATAAATTCGTCATTGCGAGGAACGTAGTGACGAAGCAATCTCTAACTGACTGATTCCA